>DAMDKH010000110.1:0-6886 GCA_032099965.1 Microbacterium sp. | reverse complement strand
CTTCTCGACGCTCGTCCCGAGCGTCGCTCCGGTGCGCCGACGCCGCGACCGCCGACGCTAGGCGACCCCGCGCTCCTGCCTGCCGGTGACGGCTCCCGGCCGTCGAGCACCGGTGTCGCCGCCCCGGTCCCCGACAGCCCCGACCGTTAAGGTAGAAGCATGACGTACTCCGTCGCCGTCTCCGGCGCATCCGGCTACGCGGGCGGCGAGATCCTCCGCCTCCTCGCGGCCCATCCCGACATCGAGATCCGCACCGTCACGGCGCACTCGAACGCCGGACAACCGCTCATCGATCACCACCCGCACCTGCGCTCACTCGCCCACCTCACGCTCCAGGACACGACCCCCGAGGTGCTCTCGGGTCATGACATCGTCGTGCTCGCCCTCCCGCACGGGCAGTCCGGGCAGTACACCGAGGCGCTCGACGGCACTCCGCTCGTCATCGACGCCGGGGCCGACCACCGGCTGACCTCGCCGGAGGCGTGGGAGGCGTTCTACAGAGGCGAGTTCCACCAGCCCTGGGCGTACGGCGTTCCCGAACTCCTCACCGGCGGCGTCAAGCAGCGCGAGAACCTGCGCGGTGCGACGCGCATCGCCGCCCCCGGATGCAACGCCTCCGCCGTCTCGCTCAGCCTCGCTCCAGGCGTCGCCGCCGGTGTGATCGACCCGGCCGACATCGTCTCCGTCCTCGCGGTCGGCCCCTCCGGCGCGGGCAAGAGCCTGAAGCCGAGCCTCCTCGCGAGCGAGATCCTCGGCAGCGCGAACCCTTACGCCGTCGGTGGCTCGCACCGGCACATCCCGGAGATCCGTCAGGCGCTCGCGGGGGCGGCGGGAACGGCGGGCGACGGCATCCGCATCTCCTTCACCCCGGTGCTCGTGCCGATGGCGCGGGGCATCCTCGCGACGTCGTCCGCGCCGATCGTGCCTGGCGTCTCGGATGCCGACATCCGGGCGGCGTGGGAGCACGCGTACGGCGACGAGACCTTCGTGCAGCTGCTGCCCGCCGGGTCGTTCCCCCGCACGGCCGACGTCATCGGGGCCAACACGGCGCTGCTCGGCCTCGCGATCGACCGCGAGGCGGGGCGGGTCACCGTGGTCACCGCCGTCGACAACCTCGTCAAGGGCACCGCCGGTGCGGCCGTCCAGTCCATGAACATCGCGCTCGGCCTCCCCGAGGACCGCGCCCTCTCAGTGAACGGAGTCGCCCCGTGAGCGTCACCGCCCCCGCAGGCTTCGAGGCGGCCGGAGTCGCCGTCGGACTCAAATCCACCGGCAAGCCGGATGTGGCCGTCGTCGTCAACCGCGGCCCGCGCAAGGTGGGTGCCGCCGTCTTCACGAGCAATCGAGCCAAGGCGAATCCCATCATCTGGTCGCAGCAGGTGATCGCCGATCGCATCGTCGAGGCCGTGGTGCTCAACTCCGGCGGGGCGAACTGCTTCACGGGGAGCTTCGGCTTCCAGACCACGCACCAGACGGCCGAGAAGGCCGCCGAGCTGCTGGGCGTGAGCGCCGGCGACGTGCTCGTGTGCTCGACCGGGCTGATCGGCACGGGCGACGAGGTCTTCCGCGAGAAGGTCCTCACCGGTACCGCCGAGGCGATCGCCGCCCTCTCCGCCGACGGCGGCGACGACGCGGCGCAGGCGATCATGACCACCGACACGGTCGCCAAGACCGCGGTCGCCCAGGGCACGGGGTGGACGATCGGCGGCATGGCGAAGGGCGCGGGGATGCTGGCTCCCGGGCTCGCGACCATGCTCGTGGTGCTCACCACCGACGCCGACCTCGACCCGCTGGAGGCCGACGCGGCGCTGCGGGCGGCCACGGGCACCACGTTCGACCGTCTCGACTCCGACGGGTGCATGTCGACCAACGACCAGGTGACCCTCCTCGCGAACGGCGCGAGCGGGGTGAAGCCCGACCTCGACGAGTTCCAGGCGGCGCTGGCCGCGCTCTGCCAGGAGCTGGCCGTCAAGCTGCAGGGGGATGCCGAGGGTGCGAGCCACGACATCACCATCGAGGTGCGCGGCGCGGCGTCGGAGTCGGATGCCGTCGAGGTCGGCCGCTCCGTCGCCCGCAACAACCTGTTCAAGGCGGCGATCTTCGGCAACGATCCCAACTGGGGTCGCGTGCTCGCCGCGATCGGCACCACGTCGGCGCAGTTCGACCCGTACGACGTCGACGTGTGGATGAACGGCGTGCGCGTGTGCACGGCCGGCGGACCCGACCGGCCGCGCGAGGAGGTCGACCTCGAGCCTCGGGCCACCCGGGTCGAGATCGATCTGCGTGTGGGGGAGGCGTCCGCGGTCATCCTCACCAACGACCTCACCCACGACTACGTGCACGAGAACAGCGCGTACGCCTCATGACCGACATCCAGGACACCCCCGCCGAGGAGGCCGCCCAGAAGGCGACGACGCTCATCGAGTCGCTGCCGTGGCTGAAGAAGTTCCGCGACCAGATCGTCGTCGTCAAGTACGGCGGCAACGCCATGGTCTCGGAGGAGCTGCAGGACGCGTTCGCGCAGGACATCGCGTATCTCCGCTACGTGGGTGTGCAGCCCGTGGTCGTGCACGGCGGGGGTCCGCAGATCTCCGACATGCTCGGGCGTCTCGACATCCCCAGCGAGTTCAAGGGCGGCTACCGGGTGACGAACACCGAGGCCATCGGTGTGGTGCGCATGGTGCTGACCGGTCAGGTCAACCCGCAGCTCGTGTCGAAGATCAACTCCCATGGCCCCATCGCCACCGGATTGAGCGGTGAGGACGCCGGACTCTTCGGCGGACGACGCCGCGGCGTGATGATCGACGGCGAGGAGGTCGACCTCGGCCGCGTCGGCGACGTGGTGCAGGTCGACCCCACCCCGGTGATCGATCACCTCATGGCGGGACGCATCCCGGTGGTGTCGAGCATCGCCCCCGATCTCGACCATTCGGGGCAGTCGCTCAACGTGAACGCGGATGCCGCGGCCGCAGCGCTGGCGGTGTCGCTCGGCGCGCGCAAGCTCGTCATCCTCACCGACGTCCCGGGGCTGTACGCCGACTGGCCCAACCGCGACTCGCTCGTGTCGCATCTCACCTCGACGGCCCTCGTCGACATGCTGCCGACCCTGGAGTCCGGCATGATCCCGAAGATGCGCGCGTGCCTCGATGCCGTCGAGGGTGGCGTCGACGCCGCCGCGATCATCGACGGACGGGTGCCCCACTCGGTGCTCGTCGAGCTCTTCACCAGCAAAGGAATCGGAACGGAAGTGGTGGCAGGATGACCGTCTGGAAGCACGACGCCGAGCGGGATCTCGTCCTGAACGCAGGGGATCGGCTCGCGCTGCTCACCCGCGGCGAGGGATCGTACGTGTGGGACTCCGAGGGTCGACGCCACCTCGACTTCCTCGGGGGGATCGCCGTGACCTCCCTGGGGCACGCGCATCCGGTGTTCGTCGAGGCGGTCTCGCGTCAGGCGGCCACCCTCTCCCACGTCTCCAACTACTTCGCCACGCCGCCGCAGCTCGCTCTCGCCGCTCGGCTCAAGCGACTCGCCGGCGCGGGGATCGACGGACGCGTGTTCTTCTCCAACTCGGGCGCCGAGGCGAACGAGGCCGCGTTCAAGCTCGCGCGCCTGCACGGGGGTGACGAGCGTCCGCGCATCCTGGCGCTCGAGAACGGCTTCCACGGCCGCACGATGGGGTCGCTCGCGCTCACCGCGAAGGCCAGCATGCGCGCTCCCTTCGAACCGATGCCGGGCGGCGTCGAGCACATCCCGGCGACCATCGAGGCGTTGGAGGCCGCGATGGACGACCGTGTCGCCGCGCTGATCGTCGAACCCATCCAGGGCGAGGCGGGCGTGGTCGAGCTGCCCGAGGGGTACCTCGCCGCAGCGCGCTCTCTCACGCTCGCGCACGGAGCGTTGCTCATCGTCGACGAGATCCAGACCGGCGCCGGCCGCACGGGCGCGTGGTTCGGGTTCAGCCACGAGGGCATCACGCCCGACGCGATCACCCTTGCGAAGGGGATCGGCGGGGGCTTCCCCATCGGTGCGCTCGTGACCTTCGGCGCGGCCAGCGCCCTGTTCACCCCCGGTTCGCACGGGTCGACCTTCGGTGGCAACCCTCTCGCGACTGCGGTGGCCGATGCGGTGCTCGGCGAGATCGAGCGGGCCGGGCTCGTCGAGAACGCGGCGCGCCGCGGAGATGAACTGCGCGAGGCGATCCTCGCCCTCGACTCGCCTCTCGTGGCGGGCGTGCGGGGCAAGGGCCTCCTGATCGGCGTCGCGCTCGCCCAGCCCGTCGCCGGCGCGGTGGTCGCCGCCGCCCAGGAGCGCGGACTCATCGTCAACGCCGCCAACCCCGACACGGTGCGCATCGCGCCGGCCCTCACCATCGGCGATGCGGAGATCGCGGAGTTCCGCGAGCTCTTCGCCGCCACCCTCGCCGATGTCCTGGCGACCCTCTCCGGAAAGGTTCCCGCATGACCCGCCACCTGCTGCGTGACGACGACCTGACGCCCGCCGAGCAGGCCGAGGTCCTCGACCTCGCGATCGAGCTGAAGAAGGACCGCTGGGCCGACAAGAGCCTCGCCGGCCCCCAGACCGTCGCCGTGATCTTCGACAAGTCGTCGACCCGCACCCGGGTCTCGTTCGCGGTGGGGATCGCCGACCTCGGCGGGACGCCGCTCATCATCTCGACGGCGAGCAGCCAGCTGGGCGGCAAGGAGACCCCCTCCGACACCGCTCGGGTGCTGGAGCGCCAGGTGGCGGCGATCGTGTGGCGCACGTACGCGCAGGCCGGGCTGGAGGAGATGTCCTCGGGTACCCGCGTGCCGGTCATCAACGCCCTGTCCGACGACTTCCACCCCTGCCAGCTGCTCGCCGACCTCCTCACGATCCGGGAGCACAAGGGGAGCCTCGCCGGCCTCACGCTCACCTTCTTCGGTGACGGACGCAGCAACATGGCGCACTCCTACGCCCTCGCCGGGGTCACGGCGGGGATGCACGTGCGCATCGCGTCGCCGGAGGACTACGCACCGCGCGCCGACATCGTCGAGGCGGCGGACCGTCGCGCCGCGGAGACGGGGGGCTCCATCACCCTCTTCACCGACGCGATCGAGGCCGCGGCCGGGGCGGACGTCGTCGTCACCGACACCTGGGTGTCGATGGGCAAGGAAGAGGAGAAGATCGCGCGCATCCGCGATCTCGGCGGGTACAAGGTCACCGCCGAGACGATGGCGCTCGCCGACCCCTCCGCCGTGTTCATCCACTGCCTCCCCGCCGACCGCGGCTACGAGGTGGACTCGGAGGTCATCGACGGACCGCAGAGCGTGGTGTGGGACGAGGCCGAGAACCGGCTCCACGCGCAGAAGGCCCTGCTGGTGTGGTTGCTGCGCAAGAACGGCACCGCCACCGCGCCCGAGGCGGTCGGCGCATGACCGCCGGCACGCACGACGGCACGAACGAGGGGGCGCTCTGGGGTGCCCGGTTCGCCACGGGCCCCTCGCCCGAACTGGTGGAGCTGAGTCGGTCGACGCATTTCGACTGGATCCTGGCGCCGTATGACATCGCGGGCTCGCACGCGCACGCGACGGCGCTCGAGGCCGCCGGCTATCTCGAGCCCGACGAGGCGGCGCGCATGCACGAGGGCCTGGATGCCCTGGCTCGCCGCATCGCCGACGGATCGCTGCAGCCCGCACCCACCGATGAAGACGTCCACGGCGCCCTCGAACAGGCGCTCATCGCCGAGGTCGGGCCCGGCCTCGGGGGACGCCTGCGGGCAGGACGCAGTCGCAACGATCAGATCGCCACCCTCGTGCGTCTGTACCTGATCGATCACGCGGCCGTCATCGCCCGCGACATCCTCCGGGTGATCGACGCCCTCGTCGCGCAGGCCGACGCCCACCCGGACGCGATCCTGCCGGGCCGCACGCATCTGCAGCACGCGCAGCCCGTCCTTCTCGCCCACCACCTGCAGGCGCACGGCTGGCCTCTCGTCCGCGACCTCGAGCGCCTCGTCGACTGGCGCCGCCGCGCGGGCGTCTCGCCCTACGGCGGGGGAGCGCTCGCCGGGTCGACTCTCGGCCTCGATCCCGCCCTGGTGGCGTCGGAGCTCGGGCTCGACCGTCCCGCCGAGAACTCGCTCGACGGCACCGCCGCCCGCGACGTCGTGGCGGAGTTCGCGTTCATCACGGCCATGATCGGTGTGGATCTCTCCCGCCTGTCCGAGGAGATCATCCTCTGGAACACGCGGGAGTTCGGCTTCGTGACCCTCGACGACGGCTACTCCACCGGGTCGAGCATCATGCCGCAGAAGAAGAACCCCGACATCGCCGAGCTGGCGCGGGGCAAGTCGGGGCGCCTCATCGGCAACCTCTCGGGGCTGATGGCGACGCTCAAGGGTCTGCCGCTCGCGTACAACCGCGACCTGCAGGAGGACAAGGAGCCGGTCTTCGACTCCGTGCGCACCCTCGAGGTGGTGCTCCCGGCGTTCGCGGGGATGATCGCGACGCTGCGTTTCGACACGGAGCGCATGGCGGCGCTGGCGCCTCAGGGATTCTCGCTGGCCACGGATGTGGCCGAGTGGTTGGTGAAGCAGCGGGTGCCGTTCCGCGACGCGCACGAGATCTCCGGTGCGCTGGTGCGTGCGTGCGAGGAGCACGGGATCGGGTTGGAGGATGCCTCCGACGAACTGCTCGCCGGAGTCTCCGCGCATCTCACTCCCGCCGTCCGCGAGGTCCTGTCGATCGAGGGATCGGTCGCCTCGCGTTCGGGCGTCGGGGGCACGGCGCCGGCGAGGGTGGCCGAGCAGCGCGTCGAGTTGGTCACGCGCGCCCAGGCCGCGGCGCACGCTCTGGGGCTGTGATCCTCTGGCCGATGCCGCTCAGTGCAGGGCGGCGTCGGCCGA
>DAMDKH010000109.1:0-6967 GCA_032099965.1 Microbacterium sp. | reverse complement strand
GTGCTGATCCCGGGCCTCTGGCTCGACGCCGACAGTTGGAACGCCGTGACACCGGGGCTCGTCGCCGCGGGGCACCGCGTGCACCCGCTCACCCTCCCCGGCGTGGGTGCGTCGGCGGAGGAGTCCGCGGGCATCGGCATGGCCGAGTGGATCGCGGCGGCGGTCGCGACCATCGACCGCCTCGACGGTCCGGTGGCCGTCGTGGGGCACAGCGGGGGAGGAAACGTGGCGTGGGGCGCGGCAGATCGGCGACCCGATCGGGTCGCCCGCGTCGTGTTCGTCGACACGGTCCCGCCGGCCCCCGGACACGGCATCAACGAGTTCGCGATCGTCGACGGCGTGGTGCCGTTCCCCGGCTGGGACTTCTTCCCCGACGAGGACGTGTCAGACCTCGACGAGCACACGCGCGCCCGTACCGCCGTCCTCGCGCGCAGCGTGCCGGGCCGCGTACCCGCCAACCCGATCGTCCTCGACGATCCGGCGCGATTCCGGGTGCCCGTGTCGCTGCTGATGGGATCGCTCGACAGGCCGGCCCTGGAGGACATGCTGGGCGAGTGGCCGCCGTTCGCCGACGAGTACCGCGCCATCGGCGAGGTCGAGGTCGCGCGCATCGGCTCGGGCCACTGGCCGCAGTTCTCCGCGCCGGAACGGTTGACCGAGCTCATCCGCGCCGCGATCGAGCGGTGACCTCCGCCCCGCTGCCGCCCGACAGGACGACGCCGGGCGTCGGGGTCAGTGCCCCATGCCGAGGCCGCCGTCGACGGGGATGACCGCGCCCGAGATGTAGGCGGCGTCGTCGCCGGCGAGCCAGGCCACGACACCCGCGACCTCGTCGGCGCTCGCGAATCGACCCGCCGGGATGTTCGCCTTGTACTGCTTCTGCGTCTCCTCGGGCAGCTCGGCCGTCATGTCGGTCTCGATGAACCCCGGGGCCACCACGTTCGCCGTGATGCCGCGGCCGCCGAGCTCGCGGGTGAGCGATCGGGCGAAGCCCACCAGGGCGCTCTTCGATGCCGAGTAGTTGATCTGCCCGGCGGAACCGTAGAGGCCGACCACGCTGGAGATGAGGATGACGCGACCGAAGCGCGCGCGGAGCATCCCCTTCGATGCGCGCTTGACGACCCGGAACGTGCCGCCGAGGTTGGTGGCGACGACGCTGTCGAAGTCGTCTTCGCTCATACGCAGCAACAGCGTGTCCTTGGTGATGCCGGCGTTGGCGACGAGCACCTCGATCGGCCCGAGCTCCTGCTCGACCTGGCTGAATGCGGCATCGATCGCGGCCGCGTCCGTCACGTCGGCACGCACCGTCAACGTGCCCTCGGGGCCTTCGCCACTGCGGGCGGTGACCGCCACGCGGTAGCCCTCCCGCACGAAGCGTTCGGCGATCGACCGGCCGATGCCCCGATTGCCTCCGGTGACGAGGACGACGCGCTGCTCACTCATGTTCATTCGCTCCTGTGTGCCTGGGGTCCGGCCATCCGCACCGTCCCCGATCCTACCGAGAGCGGAGCGTCGGGGCCCGAGCGCGACGTTTGACAGCGTCCGACGGTCCTGCGAACCTGGCTTCGACGAAAGGCTTCTGCGTGAGCGACAACAGCATGCCCTCCCCCACCGGCGGATCCGCGTATCCGCCTCCTCCCGGCGCCCCGGCGCCGCAGCCGTCCCAGGCCTATCCGGGCGCCGCGCCGTCGTACGTACCGCCGCCTGCCGTCCCGGCCCCGGGTCACGCACCCCAGGCATACGGGTACCCGGCCGTCGCGCAGAACACCCCAGGAGCGGCACCCCAGGGGTACCCGGGGCAGGCGTACGGCGCCGGCGCGTATCCCTCCTACCCGGCGCCGCGCCCCACCAGCGGGCTCGCCGTCACGTCGCTCGTCTGCGCGCTCGCCAGCCTGGTGCTCAGCTGGCTCGTCATCCCCGTGCTCGCCTCGGTCGCCGCGGTCATCACCGGTCACATGGCCCTCTCCCGCACCAAGGCCGACCCGTCGCTGGGTGGTCGTGGGATGGCGTTCGCCGGTCTCATCATCGGCTACGCCGTACTCGGCATCGGGGTGCTCGTGATCGGCATCATCCTCTTCAGCTTCCTCATGGTCGGAGCCTTCACCCTCCCCGCGGTCTACTCCAGCTGAGATCCGCCGCACGCGATCCCGGCGGCTTCCCGCGGCGTAGGCTGGAGGTACCGTGAACCGCAAGCGCGATGTCCCCGCCGTCACCTCCCTCCCGCAGTCTCCGCGCGAGGAAGGCGACCATCGTGTGCGCCGTTACGCGATCACGATGAGCATCCGGATCGTGTGCTTCGCCCTGATGGCCCTCGTGCAGCCGTACGGCTGGTACACCTGGGTGTTCGCGCTGGCCGCGGCGGTGCTCCCGTACATCGCGGTGGTGTTCGCGAATGCCGGAAGCGACAGCACCGAGACCGCCGTCGAGTCCCCCCTGCAGCAGATCGAGGCCCCCGCCCCCGCCCCCGCTGCCGAACCGGTTCGGCCGGTCGAGACCCCGTCCGACCCGGGGATCTTCACCGTCCACGAGAAGCCCCAGGACCGACCGTGACCGATCTCCTCTGCTCGCGCGCCGGGTGCCGGAGCGCGGCGACATCGCAGGTGGTGTGGCGCAACCCGCGCATCCATGCGGCCGACCGCGAGAAGATCTGGCTCGCCTGCGACGCGCACGTCGGCTTCCTGCACGACTACCTCGCCGCGCGCGACTTCCCGGTGAGTGTGCGGAACGGCGTGCCGTCGTGAGTCCTCGGCTGGCCCGCTGGAGCGTGTACGTGCTGATCGCGATCGGCTTCGCGATCGCCTGCGCCTTCCTGTCGAACTGGCAGTTCGAGCGGAACGAGAGCCGGGCCGAGCAGATCGAGCTCGTCGAGCGCAACTACGACGCTCCCCCGGTCCCGCTGAGCGACCTCATCGGCGCGACCGACGTGCTCGATCCGCAGGACGAATGGCATCCGGTGACTCTCCGCGGCGAGTACCTCGCCGCGGAGCAGCTCCTCGTGCGCAACCGTCCGCACGGCGGCACGAGCGCGTTCGAGGTTCTCGTGCCGTTCCGCGACGCCGACGGACGCGTGTTCATCGTGGACCGAGGATGGGTGCCGCCCGGAGAAGGCGAGGCCCCTGATGCGGTGCCCGCGCCGCCGTCGGGCGAGGTCGAGGTCACCGTGCGGCTGCGCGGAGGCGAGCAGGTCCCGGCCTCCGGGCGCGGCGCCCCCGACGGGCAGGTGCCGACGATCAACCTCCCCACGATCGCCGACCTCGTCGGCGGCGACGTCATCACCGCTGCGTACGGTCAGCTGATCGCCGAAGAGCCCGCCGGGCAGCCGCTGGGCGGGTTCGAATCGCCGACGGACGACCCCGGACCGCACCTGTCGTACGCGATCCAGTGGATCCTCTTCGCCCTCATGGGCTTCATCTTCATCGGGTACATCATCCGCACCGAGATCGTGAAGCACCGCGAAGAGGTCGAGGGCCGGTCCGAGCCGGCGCGCGCACCGCGACGTCGCGACCGCGATGCGGATGTCGAGGACGAGCTCCTCGATGCGCGCTGAGCAGCGACCGCTCTCCTAGTCCCGATCGATCGAGAGCGTCCACCCGTCTGCTGCGCGGGAATACACGATGCGCAGGTGATGGCGATCCCGCGAGCCCTGCCAGAACTCGACGCGGTCCGCGACGATCCTCCAGAGCACCCACTCGTCCGACCCGACGACCGCCCGAGCGGAGGCGGAACGCGCGGCCAGGTCGGCCGCACTCTCCTCCCGAGTGGCCTCGACCACGCGTCCCCGGACGCGCACGGCGCGGATCACCGGCTGCCACCAGAAGTTGAGCGCTGCGGCCGGCCTCATCGCCAGCTGGGCGCCCTTGCGCGACTCGCGGGTGCTGGCGAACGCCCATCCGCGTTCGTCGACGGCCTTGAGGATCAGGGTCCGGGCATCCGGGACGCCGCTCTCGTCGACGGTCGCCAGCGTGGCACCGTGCGGCTCAGCCGTGCCCGCCTCCGCCGCCGTGCGGATCCACTCCTCGAAGAGGGGCTCCGGCGCGGCAGGCAGCTCGTCCAGGTCGAGGGCGGGCGCCGCCCCGCGCTGTGCGGGCTGCGCGCGCAGCCATTCGGTCAACGACATCGCGGAGGAGCTCACGCTCTCGACTATGCCACCGGCCGCCGTGCCGGGCCAAGGCGCGTCAGGCGAGTTCGATGAGGTCCTGGTACTCCTGGTTCCAGATGTCCTCGACGCCGTCCGGCAGGATGAGCACCCGCTCCGGGTTCAGCGACTGCACCGCGCCCGGGTCGTGCGACACCAGCACGACCGCACCCTCGTAGTGCGCGAGGGCTCCGAGGATCTCCTCGCGCGAGGCCGGGTCGAGGTTGTTCGTCGGCTCGTCGAGGAGCAGGAGGTTGGCCGAGGAGACCACCAGGGTCGCCAGCGAGAGACGCGTCTTCTCCCCGCCCGACAGCACACCCGCGGGCTTGAGCACGTCGTCGCCGGTGAACAGGAACGAGCCCAGCACCTTGCGCGCCTCGGTCTCGGTGATGTGCGGGGCGGCCGACACCATGTTCTCGAGCACCGACCGGTTCACGTCGAGGTTCTCGTGCTCCTGGGCGTAGTACCCGACCTTGAGCCCGTGGCCCGGTTCGAGCTGCCCGGTGTCCGGCTCGTCCACACCCGCGAGCATGCGCAGCAGGGTGGTCTTCCCCGCGCCGTTCAGCCCGAGCACCACGACCTTGGAGCCGCGGTCGATGGCGAGATCCACGTCGGTGAAGATCTCGAGCGAGCCGTACGACTTCGACAGCCCAGACGCCATGAGCGGCGTCTTGCCGCAGGGCGCCGGCTTGGGGAAGCGTAGCTTCGCCACGCGGTCTTCCTGGCGCACGTCGTCGAGTCCGGCGAGCAGCTTCTCGGCTCGCGCGATCATCTGATGCGCGGCCGCGGCCTTCGAGGCCTTCGCTCCGAAGCGTGCGGCCTGCTGCTGCAGCGTCGTCGCCTTCTTCTCTGCGTTGGCGCGCTCCTTCTTGCGGCGTTCCTCGTCGGCCGCGCGCTGACGCAGGTAGTTCTTCCAGTTCATGTTGTAGATGTCGATGGCCTGACGGTTCGCGTCCAGGTAGAACACCCGGTTGACCGTCTCGCCGACGAGCTCCACATCGTGGCTGATGACGATCAGCCCGCCCTTGTAGTTCTTGAGGAACTCGCGCAGCCAGACCACGCTGTCCGCGTCGAGGTGGTTGGTCGGCTCGTCGAGGATCATCGTCTCCGCATCGGAGAACAGGATGCGCGCGAGCTCGATGCGGCGCCGCTGACCGCCGGAGAGCGTCGACAGCGGCTGGTCGAGGATGCGATCGGGCAGCGAGAGGTTGTGCGCGATCGACGCCGCCTCCGCCTCCGCCGCATAACCGCCCTGAGCCTCGAACTTCTCGGTGAGGGCGGCGTACCGCTTCATCGCCTTGGCGGCGACGGCGGGGTCGTCGGAACCCATCGCCAACGACGACTCGGTCATGCCGAGGTTGAGCTGGCCGAGTCCGCGCGCGTCGAGGATCCGGGTGCGGGCGAGGTCCTCCGGGTTGCCGGAGCGCGGGTCCTGCGGCAGGTATCCCAGCTCGCCGGAGCGGGTGACCTTTCCGCCTGAGGGCAGCACGTCGCCGGCCAGCACCTTGGTGAGCGTGGTCTTGCCCGCGCCGTTGCGGCCGACGAGACCGATCTTGTCGCCGTCGGCGACGCGGAACGACACGTCCTGCATCAGCAGGCGCGCGCCCACGCGGATCTCGAGTTCGTGCACGGCAAGCACAGCGGGATGTCCGTTCGTTCAGGTGGAAGGCGGCCGAGCGGCCAGCCCCCCAGTATATGCGGCTCCCGGCCGGACAACGCCCCGGGATCCCTCTCGGGGGTGACGCGGTCGATACCTCAGGGTGATGCCCCGCCCGCCCCCGGCTCCCTACGGTGGCGGAATGGACGTGCTGAATGACCTCATCCTGCAGGCGGCCGCCTCGCCGTGGCTCCTCGCCGTGCTCTTCGCGGCGACCGTGATCGACGGGTTCTTCCCGCCCGTGCCCAGCGAGACGGTGCTCGTCGCGGCGGCCGCGGCCGCGGTGTCGGGCGGGGGGACGGATCTCGTGCTGCTCGGCGTGGTGGCGGCGGCCGGGGCCACGCTGGGCGACAACATCGCGTTCCTCCTCGGTCGACGCATCGGCACGACACGATGGGGGTGGATGCGTCGCCCCCGGGTGGCCGCGGCCTTCTCCTCCGCCCAGCACGCGCTCGCGCGACGCAGCGCAGCTCTCATCCTCGGGGCGCGGTACATCCCCGTGGGGCGCGTGGCGGTCAACATGTCGGCGGGGGCCCTCGGCTTCCCGTGGCGTCGCTTCCTGCCGCTCAGCATCCTCGGCGGGCTCGGCTGGAGCGCCCTCAGCATGGCCATCGGACTGCTCGCCGGTCACTGGTTCGACGACCAGCCCCTTCTCAGCGCCGGAGCAGGCGTGGCCGTCGCCCTGACGCTCGGACTCACGATCGATCGCTTCCTCGCCGTGCGCCGGCGGCGGGCCCTGCCCGCGCGACTGGCAGGATGAAGACCATGACCCGCCGTGCCCGCCGCCTCCGCCTGAGCGGCAGGACCGCAGCGGTCTGGGCTCTCGGCATCGCGGCCCTCGTGCTGTACGCGGTCTTCGTGCCCGTGCATGCCGCCCTGTACGGCACGACTCCCGCTCTCGCGTTCCTCCTCGGCGTCGCGGTCTGCGCGGCGCCTCCGCTCGCGCTGATCCGACCGCGTGTCGCGGTGGCCATGTTCTGCATCGGCGCGACCGTGTCGCCGCTCGTCGCCAGCACGGCCGGTGGCGTCTCCGCCCCCTGGCCCTGGTCCGTGCCCGCCCTCCTCTCCTTCCTGCTGCTCGTGGGCGTGGTGACCGGTGTGCACGGAGCCCGGGCCGGACTCGTGCCTCTCCTCGCGGCGGCCGGTGGGTCGCTGGTGGCGCTGCTGGTGCGGCC
>DAMDKH010000108.1:0-7012 GCA_032099965.1 Microbacterium sp. | reverse complement strand
CGAGCGCCGTGCCGCCGGGGCGGCCCCGCCGCAGGGCGGAGAGGATGCCGAAGGGCACGGCGATCGCGACCGCGACGAGCAGCGACAGGATGCCGAGGGGCACGGTGACCTGCGCCTTGAGGAGCAGTTCCTCGCCCACCGAGGCTCCCGACAGCAGGGAGGTGCCGAGGTCTCCGCGCAGGAGGCCGCCGACCCAGTCGCCGTACTGCGCCAGGAGGGGCTTGTCGAGCCCGAGCGACGTGCGCAGCGCCTCGACCTCGGCGGGAGACGCCTGCGTGCCGGCGATCAGCTGCGCCACGTCACCGGGGAACACCCGCAGGGTGAGGAAGATGACCGCGCTCGCCACGAGGAGCCCTGCGATGAGCAGGGCTCCTCGGGAGAGCACGTAGCGGATCACGGGCGGGGGTCCGCTCTCAGCCGGCGTTCTGCACGGCCACGGAGGCCAGGTCGATGCGCGAGTTGATCGAGTCCTGCGGGAAACCGCTGACGAGGGGGCTCACCGCGGTCAGCGTCTCGCCGTTGTACAGCCAGTCGGCCGCGTGGTCCTCGGAGACGATGCGGGCGGCCTGGGCGAGGAGGTCCGCGGACTTCTCGGGGTCGACCTCGGTCTGGGCCTGCGCGTACAGCTTCTGCACCTCGGCGTTGTCGTACCCGAAGTAGTAGTCGGGGTTGGCGAAATTGCCGAAGTCCCGCGGCTCGACGTGCAGCACGAAGCTGAGGTCGTAGTCGTGGTTGGTGTACACGTCCTCAAGCCAGGTCGGGAACTCGACGGAGTCGACGTCGAGCGTGACGCCGACCTCGGCGAAGTCCGAGATCAGGACCTTCGGGACGGTCGTGCCGTAGAACGCCGGGATGGTGAGCGTGAGTTCGAGGTCCTCCTGGCCGGCTTCCTCCAGGAGCTCCTTGGCGCGCTCGGGGTCGTAGGAGATGACGTCGGAGAGGTCTTCGTACCCGGGGTCGAGCTCGGGGATCGGACCGGCGAGCGGGGTTCCGGCGCCGACCGCGTCGATGAGCGCGTCGTGATCGATCGCCAGACGCAGGGCCTCGCGCACGCGGACGTCGTCGAGCGGCGCCTTCGCGTTGTTGAAGGCGAGCGTCGCCTTGTCGGTGGTCCGCCCGGTCGTCACCGAGAAGTCCCCGGAATCCTCGAGCTGGGGGGCGAGGTTGGGATCGACGGCGGTGAGCACGTCGAGGTCGCCGGCGAGGGCGGCGTTGACGCCCGCCGTGAAGTCGGGGATGTACTGGAACTCGACGGCGGCGACCCCGGCGGGCTCACCCCAGTACGCGTCGCTGCGGGCGAAGCTGATCGTGCTGCCCTTGTTCCAGCGCGTGAGCGTGAAGGGGCCCGTGCCGTTCTCGGCCGTCTTGAGGTCGGTGGTGTCGCCCGACTTGAAGACGAGACCGGCGGGGCCGGTGAGCGCGAACAGGAAGTTCTGGTCGGGCTTCGACAACACGATCTCCACGGTCGAGGCGTCGGGAGCGGTGATCGAGGTGACCGCGGCGAACTCGGCGTTGCCCTGCACGGTGGCGTCGGAGCGGACCGTCTCGTACGACGACACGACATCGGCCGACGTGAGGGGCGAGCCGTCGTGGAAGACGATGCCCTCGGCGAGGGTGAAGGTGTACCGCAGCCCGTCGGCGGAGACCTCGTAGTCGGTCGCGAGGCGCGTGACGATCTCGTTCTCCTGCGTGCGCGTGACAAGACCTTCGTAGATGTTGTCGATGAGGATCTGTTCGAGGGCCGCACCGCTGGTGTGGCGGATGTCGAGGTTGGTGGGCTCGAGCACGAGGCCGACGCGCAGGGTGGCGTCGGGGTCAGGCTCACCCGTCGGCGATGCAGCCGGCTCGGGCGAGCCGCTGCAGGCGCTCAGGATCAGGGCGGTGGCGGCCAGCGCCGAGATCAGCGCGGTGCGACGGAAGCGTCGGGACATGGGTTTTCCTCTCGGGCGGCGGGTGCTGTGCGCCGGTGGATCGAGCCTAGGGAAGGGATCGGGACGATGAGCGGTGGATGGAACGGAACGTCACATTCACCGGGAATCGGACGTCGGGGCGAGGGCGGTGGAGACGAGGTGGGCGAGTTCCGTCGGCGCGGTCTCCTGCACGTTGTGCGTGGCGTCGAGTTCGATCACGCGAGCCGCCGGGAGCCGGCGGGCGAACTCCGCCGCATCGGCCGGCTGCACGAAGCCGCGCGACGCACGGACGAGCGTGAGCGGCGCGCGCACACCCGCGAGGTCCGTCCATCCGCTCTCGTGCAGGAGCGAAGGAGAGGCGCTGCTGCCAGGATCGTGCGCGGAGAGCGCCTGCGCGGCGAGATGCGCGAAGTGGTGCTTCCACTCGATCCGGCCGTCTGCGCGGACCCGCGTGTTGAGGAACACCCCGCGCTCCGTCTCCGCACGCGATCCGCCGAACCCGAGGGACATCGCCTTGTCGACCAGTTCGTCGCGGGTGGAGAAATCCGTCGGACCGGCGTAGAACGCCCGCAGTGCGGCGGGACCCGCGGAGGTGTCGATGCCCGGGGTGATGTCGACGACGACGAGTGCGGAGACGAGGTCCGGACGCGCGGCGGCGAGAGCGGCACCCGTGAGACCACCGAGCGACTGCCCGACGACCACCTGCGGATCCGTGGTCCAGGCATCGAGAGCCGCGGCGACGTCGACGGCGAGGACGCGGGGCGCATAGTCGGCGTCCTCCCGCCACGAGGAGTCGCCGTGGCCGGCGAGGTCGAGCACGAGCGTCGCCACGCCGAGCGCCAGGGCGGTCGTGTCCCACGTGTGGGCGTTGAGCCCGGCACCGTGCAGGAGGGTGACCCGGGGCGCGGCGGTGCCGAAGCGCAGGCCGCTGATCGATCTGCCGTCCGGGAGGGGCAGTGTGAGGCGCGTCACATCGGGGAGGGGGACGCCGAGCGCCTCCGCCTGTGCGGGAAGATAGCTGAACTCGGTCTTGTCGAACGGCACGTCCACATTCTGCGCCCTGCACACACCTCTCGGGAAATGTCGGATCAGAGTGCCCAACTGCGGCCCGCATTCACCGTCTATTTGTGCGCCTCAATCCTCTCTGACTTGGCGAGGTGATTTCCGCCTGGTGCGGCGCGGCGCTGCCTACGTCTCATCGGAATATCATCGAGGCATGAGCGAGACGCGAGTGCACCTCTCCAAGACCGAGCCTGCCGCCTACCGCGCCCTGGACGCCTTCTCGCACACGGTGGGAGAGATCTGCGCCGCCAACGGCATCGACGATCGCCTCAAGGAGATCGTCATGATCCACTGCTCCCAGCTCAACGGTTGCGGGTTCTGCACGCGCATCCACGTCGATCGTGCGCTCGCCGCGGGACTCGACACCGACACGTTGATGCAGATCGCGACCTGGCGCGAGAGCGGAGTGTTCTCGGATCGTGAGCGCGCGGCCCTCGAGCTCGCCGAAGCCTTCACCTTCATCTCGGAGGAGGGGGTGTCGGATGAGGTCTACGACCGGGTGGGAAGCGTCTTCTCCGAGAAGGAGTACGCGGCACTGAGCTGGGCCTGCATCTCGATCAACGCGTTCAACCGCGTCGTGATCGCCGGTCGATACCCCGTGCCTCCGCGCGCTCAGGATCCCGCATGAGCATCCTCGACATCCCCGGCGTGAACAACGTGCGCGACGTCGGCGGGATGCCGGCACGCGGCGGGCGCACCCGCTCGGGCGTGCTGCTGCGCTCCGGGCAGCTCAACGGCGCCACCGCACAGGGGGCGGCGACGCTCCGCGAGCGTGTGCGACACATCGTCGACCTGCGCGACGGGGAGGAGGTCGCGGCGGAGCCGAGCGGCGTCCCCGGTCCGCAGACCACCCACCTCCCGCTCTTCCTCGGGTCGGTGCGCTCGTTCTTCGAATCCGACACGAGCCTGGAGGACCTCTACCTCCACCTCCTGGAGGAGAGCGGCCTGCGGCTCGTCGAAGCGGTGCGCATCATCGCCGCCGGCGAACCGACGCTCGTGCACTGCACAGTGGGGAAGGACCGCACCGGTGTCACCGTGGCGCTCGCCCTGGCAGCCGTCGGGGCGGACCGCGAGGCCATCGTCGCCGACTACGCGCTGACCGAGTCGCAGCTGCCGGCGGATCGCAATCGACGTATCGTCCGCTACCTGCGCGACATGCACCCGGAGGCAGTGCACGCGGTCGACCTCGCCACCCGCTCGCCCGCCGAGGTCATGCGCCGGATGCTCGAGATCGTCGACGAACGCTGGGGTTCGGCAGCCGGATATCTGCGCGAACACGGGCTGACCGACGAGGAGCTCGCCGCGCTGGAGCGAGCGCTCGTCGAGCCGCTGGACTGAGTCGAGCAAGGTAAGGCATGCCTTCATCGGTGTTACGATGGAGGCATCATGGAGACCTCGATCGAGACCCGGAGCAGCCGCGCGGCTCGCCGCGCCGCTCGACGCCGTTCGCACCACCTCGTGGCGGCAGATGAGAACTCGCTGCTCGATCTGGAGCTGTTCCTGACGACCCTCCCGCTCTGCGCGTCCGGGCGCATCTTCATCGAGGTGCCCACGGTCGACGACATCCGTCCGATCGACGCTCCCGGCCGGATGACGGTGACCTGGCTGGCACGCGCCGACCGCTCCGGAGCGCCCGGGAGCGGACGCCTCTGCGCCCCCGGACAGGCTCTGGCGCGGGCGACCTGCGCCTGGGCCGACGAGATGCTGTGCGAGGGGATGGGCGAGACGACCGTCACGCTCCTCGGCGGCTACCTCGGCACCGCCGACATCGTCGACCACCTCATGACCGACCTCGCGCTCGACGCCGCGTCGATCCGGGTTCCCGAGCGGTTCGGTCTGCTCCCGCACACCCGCTGAGAGGTCAGCGGGCGCGCGGCAGGTAGTTGCCGTCTTCGAGGCCGGCTTCGATCTCGAACCGGTTGCGCAGCGGATCCCGCCCCGCGACGAGGTACATCACGGGGAGAAGGACGCCGTACCGGAGCCACTGCTCACGGTGCACCGCCTCGTGTCGCAGCACCGCGTCGCTCGGGCGACGGTCGCCGGTGAGGAAGCACCCGCCCACGCAGACGCCGCCCCGCGCGAAGGTCCATGAGGGCATTCCGCGGAAGACCCACAGCCCGGCACGACGCTCCACCGGCCCGGTGCTCCACAACGAGCCCCAGATCCAGCCGACCGCCGTGCCCCACAGGTAGCCGAGCCGACTGATCGGGGAGCGCAGCAGGAACGCGGGGATGCGCCGGTCGAAGCGGCGTCCCCGCGCGAGGATCCGCTCAGCCCGACGCCGCACGTCGTCGCTCATGCGACCGCTCCGACGAGACGCAGGAGCGACCCGAGGTCGTCCACCGCGTCGGCGGGGGTGCGGGGGGCGAAACCCGAGATCGTCGCCCCCGCGAGCGGGATCTCCTCGCGCAGACGGCGGATGGCCGCGGAGAGCGCGGCCGGCGTGGTGCCGAACGGCGCCGGGGCCGAGACCCCGGACAGTTCGGCCGGGTCGAGGACGTCGACGTCGATGTGCACCCACGCTCGGGCGGCACCGGTCGCTCGCACCGCTTCGAGCAGGGCATCGGAGTCGGAGAGGGCGTCGGCGTCGAGCGTCCGCACGGAGGCGAGCTGTTCGACCTCGGCCTCGTCGACCTCGCGCACGCCGACGGCGACCACGCGGTCGCGCGGGAGCGCAGGGGAGAGGGCGAGTGCGGCTGCGCCTTCACCCAGCACGGCCCGCAGAGCCATCCCGGAGAACGCGCCCGAGGGCGACGTCTCCGGCGTGTGCAGATCGGCATGCGCATCGCACCACACGACGGCGAGGTCGTCCGTGCCGCCTGGCAGCGCGTCGAGAGCGGCGACCGTGATGCTGCAGTCCCCGCCGATGAGCACCACATCGTCGGTCATGTGCTCGCGGATGAGGTCGCGGGTGCGCTGCAGCGCGCTGAGACGCCGCACCCCCGTGCCGAGCGACTCGCCCGCCTCGACCGGGACGTCGAGGATCGTGGTGTGCGCGCGGGGGAGATCACCCGCGATCGCCATGGCGCCGTCGACGAGCAGCATCGCCCGCGGGGCCGGCGAGCCCTGCCACTGCGGGACGACGAGGAACTTCACCATGGGGACCTCCCGGGGAGAGGCGGATGCCTCGGGCGCGGTGGCCCGAGGCATCCGTCGAATGGGTCAGGAGCCTTCGAGCGCCTGACGAGGAGCCGTGCCGCCGGCCTTGAGCTCGGCGAGACGCGCCTCGACCTCGGTCAGCTCGCCGAGGTCTTCCAGGCTCTCGAACTGCGCGTCCAGGCTGGATGCCGCGAGTTCGGCCTTGCCCTGAGCCAGGGCCTCCTGGCGACGGACCTTGTCTTCGAAGCGGCCGAGCTCGCTCGTGGGGTCGAGCACGTTGATCGAGCCCACCGCGTCCTGCACCTTGGTCTGCGCCTCGGCGACCTTCGCGCGGGCGAGGAGCTCGCTGCGCTTGGTCTTCAGCTCGCCGAGCTTCTCCTTCATGCCGTTGAGCCCACCCTTGAGCTTGTCGACGATCTCGGTCTGCGCGGCGATCTGCGGCTCGGCGGCGCTCGCCTCGCGCTCGGCGCTGATCTGGCGCTGGAGAGCGATCTTCGCCAGGCTGTCGAACTTGTCGGCGTCGGCGGCGTTGCCGCTGGTGCGCATCTCGTCGGCCTTGCGGCTGGCGGCGAGGGCCTTGTTGCCCCACTCGGTCGCCGCCTGCACGTCTTCCTCGTGGTCGCGCTCGAGGAGACGGAGGTTGCCGATGGTCTCGGCGATGGCGGACTCGGCGTCGGCGATGTTGTTGCTGTAATCGCGCACGAGCTGGTCGATCATCTTCTGCGGATCCTCCGCAGAGTCCAGGAGGGCGTTGATGTTCGCTCGGACGAGCGTCGAGATACGTCCGAAGATGGACTGCTTGGTCATGCGTGGTTCCTTTCAGAGGGTGGGAATCGAAGTCTTGTCGAGTGGGCTGGGAAGTTCAGAAGCGTCCGCCTCCCGAGCTCCGCCGGCCGCCTCCCGAACGGCCGCCGCGGGATCCGCCGCCGCCGAATCCGGAG
>DAMDKH010000107.1:0-7027 GCA_032099965.1 Microbacterium sp. | reverse complement strand
GAGGAGTCGCGGCCGCTGCCGTGGCGGCCGCGATGGTCGGCACCCTGTTCGCCGCGGCCCCCGCCGTGGCCGACGAGCCGTTCACCGAGGTGATCGACTTCGAGGAGTACGAGCGCACGCCGCTCAACGGTCAGGACGGATGGACGGCCTCGGCCGCCCCGACCGTCATCGCCGACCCCCTCAACGGCAACAACCAGGTCGTCGAGTCGGTCGGCGGCGGGCAGCAGGCGTTCCGCGCGATCCCCGCGATCGCCGAGGGCACGACCGGCACGCTGTTCTTCCGGTTCCTCCGCACGGGCAGCGTCGACACCTCGTTCGGCCTCACCGACGTGGATGCCCCGAACGACTACGCGAACAGCCGCGCCTACGTGAACAACCAGAACGACGACGTGCTGCGCGTGCGCGACGGCGGCGCGTTCAAGCCGGCCGGTGTCTGGGGGAAGGATGCCTGGCAGTGCGTGTGGATCGTGGCCGACAACGCCACCGACAAGGTCGCCGTCTACAGCCAGGGCGGTCCGTACGCGGAGCGCACCCGACTGCCCGAGGGAACCGAGCAGCAGTTCGGATTCCGTCAGGCGGTGAACGGCGACCTCGACCGCTTCTTCTGGAAGAACGGCGCCTCCAGTGCCGGCCGGCTGCTGCTCGACGACGTGTCGGTCGACAACACCGGCGAGAACCTCGCCATCGCCACCGGCAACCCCGGCGACTGCGCTCCGGGCGAGACCCCGCAGCAGCCGCTGCTGAACCCGCTGCCCGACCCGGAGCTCGCCTCGCTGGGCATCGAGCTGACCGAGCTCGCGCAGCTGCCCGCCTCGTCGACCACCCCGGCCACGCAGGACCAGCGGCTCGTGCGGCACAACCGCATCACGCACCTCGACGAGGTGCCGGATGGCTCGGGCCGCCTGATGGTGCCCGACAACAACGCGATCCTCTACCTGGTCGACAAGGAGTCGGGCGAGTACGTGCCGTACCTCAACGTGCGCGACCAGTTCATCGACAACTTCCACAACAGCGCCGGTCTCGGCACGGGTCTCGGCGCGGCCGAGTTCCACCCGGACTTCGCCGAGAACGGCCTGTTCTACACCGTGCACACCGAGGGCACCACGGCGCTGACCGAGGACACCCCCGACTTCCCCGCCTACGGCAACACGCAGTTCCACAGCGTGATCACCGAGTGGAAGGCGACGGATCCGTCTGCCGCGACGTTCGAGGGCACGCACCGCGAGGTCATGCGCATCCCGTTCGGCGGACGCGTGCACACGGTGCAGCAGATCGCCTTCAACCCGACGGCCGAGGAGGGCAGCGCCGAAGACGGCATCCTGTACATCCTCGTGGGCGACGGCGGCAACGGCGTCGGCAACGGCAACCCTCAGGATCTGGCCACCCCGCAGGGCAAGGTGCTGCGCATCGACCCGACCGGTGACGACAGCGCGAACGGCGAGTACGGCATCCCCGACGACAACCCGTTCCTCGATGAGGCGGGCGCTCTGCCGGAGATCTACGCCGTGGGTCTGCGCGACCCGCACCGCATCAGCTGGGACCCCGAGGGCGACCACACGATGTACCTCGCCCACATCGGCGAGTGGCAGGTCGAGTCGATCTACGCCGTCGAGCCGGGCGACAACTTCGGCTGGTCGGTGCGCGAGGGATCGTTCCTCGCCGAGAACCGGCAGATCTTCCCGCTGCCCGAGAACGACGCCGAGTTCGGATTCACCTACCCGGTGGCCGCCTACGACCACAACCGCGATCCGGGTCAGACCGGAGACGCCGGGGTGGCCGTGAACGGCGGGTTCGTGTACCGCGGCGACATCGAGGAGCTGCAGGGGCGCTACCTGTTCACCGATCTGGTGCGCGGCTGGGTGCTGTCGACCCAGGCCGACGAGATGGTGCGCAACGACGGCGACATCCAAGACCTCGCGACCATCGAGCAGCTGCGGGTGTTCGTCGACGGCCAGGAGACCACGTTCCAGGATCTCGTGGGCGACAAGCGGGTCGACCTGCGGTTCGGGTCGGATGCCGACGGCGAGCTGTACCTCGTCTCGAAGGCGAACGGCAAGATCTGGAAGGTCACCGGCGCCCGCGAGGCGGGTCCTGCCTCCCCGTTCGTGCTGCCCGGCCTGGCGAACAACCTCGTCGCGCACTACGACTTCGACCACCCCGCGACCGACGCGAAGGTCGAACTCGACCAGGGCCTGTCGGGCACCGACATCTCGCTGATCAACGGCGGGGTGGAGCAGCGGGTGACCGACCGCGCCTACCCGGGGGCGGGCAAGGCGCTGCAGACCCAGCAGATGAACCCGACCACGGCGTCGAACGACGACTGGAAGGCGGGCGTCTACGACGCCTCCGGTGTCGATTCGCTCGGCGACTTCGCCGGCGCCGAGGAGATCTCGGTGATGGGATGGTTCAAGCCCACGGGTGACCATCCGGCGCTGAACTCCGGCACGGCGAACCCCGACGACCGGTACAACGCGGTCGGTCTCGCGGGCGTGCTCACCGGAACCTCCGACGGGCACGCGGTGCGGGCTCTGCTCGAGGTGATCACGGTCGACGGCGAGTTGAAGCTCGTCGCCCTCGGGCGGCGGGTCGACGGCGCAGGGTCGTGGACCTTCGCGGCCGACCTGCCGTGGGACGAGATCCTGAAGAAGGGGCAGTGGGTGCATCTCGCCGCGACCTTCGACTTCGCCGGCGGCGAGATGAAGCTGTACATGAACGGCGAGGAGCTCGCCGGTCGGTACACGGCATCCAACCCCTGGGGCGCGGGCGCGACGTCCGACACCGCTCCGGCCGGGATCAAGATCGGGGGCAGCTTCCCGCAGAACACGCGCGAGTCGAACCCGTTCCACGGTCGGATGGACGACCTGATGCTGCTCGACACGGTCCCCACCGCCGAGCAGATGGCGGCGCAGTTCGCCCTGTTCGCCGCGCCGCCGGCACAGCCGCCGGTCGGGCCGCCCTGCACGCCGACCGGACTCGAGATCACCGATGTGATGTCGGAGGACGACTGGGCGCCGCGGACGCCGGCGAAGTGGGACTTCCCCGGTGGCGAGGTCGTGCTCACCGAGGCCGGCACGAACCCGAACGACGGCATCCGCCGACCGTTCGAGTACTCGGTGCTGACCGAGGGTCCCGAGTTGGGTTCGTTCGATCTGAACGCCGAGGTGCGCCTCGACGAGAAGGCGTCGGTGAACAACCGCGACGTGATCATCGTGTTCGGGTGGCAGTCGGATACGCAGTACTACTACGCGCATCTGTCGAAGGACAACACCATCTACCCGCACAACGGCATCTTCAAGGTCGACAACGCCGACCGGGTGCGGATCGACGATCAGTGGGACGGCACGGTCGGCGCGCCGCCCGCGGTGACCGACGAGGAGTGGCACGACGTGCGCGTGGTCCGCTGCGCCGAGACCGGGCAGGTCGCGGTGTACGTCGACGGGCTCGATCGTCCGCTGCTCACCGCCACGGACACCACGTTCCCCGTGGGGCGGGTGGGCTTCGGCTCGTTCGACAACTTCGGGCGCATCCGCGACCTGACGGTGACCACCACGGCCCCGGACGAGGTGGCCCCGACGATCACCGTCAAGACCGAGGCGGGCGCCACGGTCGGACGCGACGGGGTGTACAGCCAGGTGTCGTTCAAGCTGCACGACGAGGGCAAGGTCGACCGGGTGTTCCTCAACGGCGTGGAGAAGGATCTGACGGATGCCGTCTGGTCCGACCTCAACGGCGTGAAGCCCGGCGTGCTCGGCGCGGTGGAGGGGAAGAACACCCTCGTCGTGCGGGATGTCGCGGGCAACGAGTCGACCGTGGAGTTCACGCTCGACGCGACGGCGCCGACCGTGACCCTGAAGCCCGACCCGAAGGGGAAGGCGGGCGACCGGGTCTTCACGACCGTGTCGTTCAAGCTCTACGACGCGATGAAGATCGATCGGGTCGTGCTGAACGGCGTCACCACCGACCTCGGTGACAACGTCTGGTCGGACCTCAATGCCGTGAAGGCCGGGAAGTTCGGGGCCGTCTCCGGCGAGAACACCCTGGTCGTGCACGACGTGGCCGGCAACACCACGACGGTGAAGGTCACGCTGAAGTAGCGGAACAGCCGCGACTCCGCGCGACCGCCGAGACCCATCGCCCCCCCTCGGAGGGCGGTGGGTCTCGGCGCGTGCGCCGTCAGGCGGTGACGTCCGGGCCGATCCACTGGGCGAGCTGCAGGAGATTGCCGCACGTGTCGTCGAGCACCGCGGTGACGACCGGTCCCATCGCGGTGGGTCGTTGGGTGAACGTCTCGCCGAGGGCGGTGAGGCGGTCGTATTCGGCCTGCACGTCGTCGACGCCCAGCGTGCAGTACGGGATGCCGTCGGCCTTCAGTGCCGCGGTGAAGGTCTGCGCGGCGGGGTGGTCTTTCGGTTCCAGCAGGATCTGCGTGCCGTCGGCGCGGGTCGGGTCGACGACGGTGAGCCACCTGTTCTCGCCGAGCGGCACGTCGGACGCGATCTCGAAGCCGAGGCGCGAGGTGTAGAAATCGGCGGCGCGCTGCTGGTCGTCGACGAAGATGCTGACGGTCTGGAGCTTCATGGCTGGGCCTTTCTCACGGTGCGGACGGGAGGAGTCGTGCCTCCCCCCACCCAGTCTGCGCTCCGGTGTCAAGAGCGATCGGTCCTCGCGGGTGTCGAGGGGGAATACGGGCGGCGGTCGAAGCGCTGGCCTCAGGGTGACCCTTTATTCCTCCGCCGCTCTCGGCGCCCTGCAGCTGTCCAACCGTGTCGTCATGGCACCCCTCACCCGCACCCGTGCCGACGAGGCCGGTGTGCCCACCGACGTGATGGTCGAGTACTACCGCCAGCGCGCGGGCCAGGGCCTCATCATCACCGAGGGCACGTGGCCGGCGGTCGAGGGGAAGTCGTACCCCGGACAGCCCGGCATCGTCACCGACGCGCAGATCGAGGGCTGGCGGCGCATCGCGGATGCCGTGCACGAGGCGGGCGGCACGATCGTGATGCAGCTCATGCACGGCGGGCGCATCTCGCACCCGGAGATCTCGGGCGTGGACCGTGTCGTCGCGCCGAGCGCGATCGCCGCACCCGGGCAGACCCGCACGCCGTCGGGCAAGGCCGACCTGCCCGTGCCGCACGCGCTGACCGCCGAGGAGCTCCCGATGGTCGTCGAGCAGTTCGCCCAGGCGGCTCGCAACGCCATCGCCGCGGGACTCGATGGCGTCGAGGTGCACGGGGCGAACGGCTACCTCGTGCACGAGTTCCTGTCGCCCGTGTCGAACGTGCGCGATGACGTCTACGGCGGGTCGCCCGAGAACCGTGCGCGCTTCGCGATCGAGGTGACGCGCGCGGTGGCCGCCGCCGTCGGGGGCGAGCGCACCGGCATCCGCCTCTCGCCGGCCCACGGCATCCAGGGCGTCATCGAAGACGACGCCGCCGACGTGCGCGCCACGTACACCGCCGTCGCCAACGGCCTCGCCGCCCTCGGACTCGCGTTCGTCGACGTGCTGCACGCCGACCCTCGGAGCGAGCTCGTGCAGAGCATCCGCTCCTCGGCGAAGGCGCCGCTGATCGTCAACTCGGGATTCTCCGCCGAGACCACCCGCGAAGAGGCCGAGGAACTGGTCGAGGAGGGCTGGGCGGATGCCGTCGCCGTCGGCCGCCCGGTGATCGCGAACCCCGACCTCGTGGAGCGGTGGCAGCACCGGGCCGAGCTCAACCCGGCCCGCCCCGAGCTGTTCTACGGCTTCACGGCCGAGGGTTACACCGACTACCCGTCGCTCGCGGAGTCCCGCTCCGCCTGAGCCGCGACCTCGTGAGGGGTCAAGACCCGCCGCATGTCGCCCCGCGATACGGCGTGTCTTGACCCCCCGCTGCGTTTTCCGGGCTCTCCCCATTGCTCGCCTGGCATATCTCTAGCTAGGCTAGGGATATGGAAAAGAGCGTCTCCCGGCGATGGGCCGGACTGGTCTTCATCAGCATCGCGGTGTCGCTGATCATCGTCGACTCGACGATCGTCAACGTCGCGATCCCCGCGATCGTCGACGACCTCGGCATCACCTCCACCGAGGTGCAATGGGTGCAGGAGGCCTACACCCTCGTCTTCGCCGCGCTGCTGCTCGTGTTCGGCAGCCTGGCCGATCGCTTCGGACGACGGCGGCTGATGCTCATCGGCGTCGTCGTGTTCGCCGGCTCGTCGGTGCTCGCCGCCTCCGCCCCCGACGGCGGATTCCTCATCGCCGCCCGCCTCGTGCAGGGAATCGGCGGGGCGATGATCCTCCCGACCACGCTCTCCACGATCAACGCCACCTTCCGCGGACGCGAGCGCGGCATCGCCTTCGCCGTCTGGGGCTCGACGATCGGCGGGATGGCCGCGGTCGGACCCCTGCTCGGCGGATGGCTGACCACCGCGTTCTCGTGGCGGTGGGCGTTCGGCATCAACATCCCCCTCGGCATCCTCATCGTCATCGGCGTGCTGCTCACGGTCGGCGAGACGCGGAGCGAGCGCGTGCAGCGCATCGACGTCGTCGGCGCGCTGCTGTCGGTGGTCGCGATGGGCAGCCTCGTCTTCGGCCTCATCGAGGGCCGCACCTACGGGTGGTGGACGGTCGACGAGCGCCTCCGCATCGGCGACTGGTCGTGGCCGTTCGATCTCTCCCCCGTACCGGTCGCGTTCGCCGTCGCGCTCGTCGCCCTCGCGGTGTTCGTGGTGCGGGGCATCCGCCGGGAGAAGGCGGGGCGACCGAACCTGCTCGCGCTGCGCCTGTTCTCGATCCCGTCGTTCCGCAACGGCAATATCGCCGCGACCATCGTGTCGCTCGGCGAGTTCGGCATCATCCTCGCCCTGCCGCTCTGGCTGCAGTTCGTGCTCGGCTTCGACGCACTGCAGACCGGTCTGCTGCTGCTCGCGCTCGCCGCCGGGTCGTTCCTCGCGAGCGGCGCGGCCGGAGCCACGAGCGGGCGGATCCCCGCCGTGTGGGTGGTGCGCGCGGGGCTGCTCGCCGAGATCATCGGCGTCGCCGGCGTCGGCT
>DAMDKH010000106.1:0-7091 GCA_032099965.1 Microbacterium sp. | reverse complement strand
GGCGGCGCGCTGGGCGAAGGCGCTCTCGTACAGGCAGACGCTCGCGGCGGTGGCGAGGTTCAACGACTCCGCGCGACCGAAGATGGGCAACCGCAGCACGCGGTCGGCGAGGGCGAGGGCGTCGTCCTCCAGACCGCGGGCCTCATTGCCGAACAACCACGCCGTCGGTTCGGCCAGCACACCGTCGGCACGGGCGGCCAGCAGGTCGTCGCCCTTCACGTCGGCCGCCAGCACCCGGAGTCCGGCCTGCGTGGCCCGCGCGAGCACATCGGGGAGCTCTCCGCCGACCGACACCGGGAGGTGGAACAGCGACCCGGTCGTCGCCCGCACCACCTTCGGGTTGTACGGATCGACGGTGTGACCGGTCAACACCACGGCATCCGCACCCGCCGCGTCGGCGGCGCGGATGATCGTTCCGAGGTTGCCCGGGTCGCGCACCTCCTGACAGATGGCCACGAGCCGGGGTGATCCGGCGAACACGTCGCGCACCGAGGTCGGCGTCTGATGCACGACGGCGACGAGGCCCTGCGGGGTGACCGTGTCGGCCATCGCGTTGAGCACGTACTCGGTCACATGCTCGACGCCGATGCCCGCCTCGGCGGCCTGCGCACGGATGTCGGCATGCTTCTCCCAGCCGGCGGGAGTCGCGAAGATCTCCACGATGGCGTCCGGACGGTAGGTGAGGGCCTCCCGCACGGCCTGCGGGCCTTCGAGGAGGAAGAGTCCGGTCTCGGTGCGGGCGCTGCGCTTGGTCAGCTTGGCGACAGCACGGACTCGGGGGGAACGGGGGTTCTCCAGCACGTTTCTCAGTGTAGGAGGCGCGCGTCGGTCCGGCGCGCCGACGCGACCGACGACGGCGAAACGGCGCGAGATGCCGGGGACGACGAAGGGCGCCCTCCCGAAGGAGGACGCCCGTCGTGGAAGAGGCTGCTTACGCGGCCGACTTCGGTGCGTTCACGTCGGAAGGCAGAGCCTTCTTGGCCGTCTCGACCAGAGTCGTGAACGTGGCCGCGTCGTTGACCGCGAGGTCGGCGAGCATACGGCGGTCGACCGTGACACCCGCGAGGCCGAGGCCCTGGATGAAGCGGTTGTACGTGATGCCGTTCTGGCGGGCCGCAGCGTTGATGCGCTGGATCCACAGACGGCGGAAGTCACCCTTGCGCTTGCGACGGTCCCGGTACGAGTAGACCAGGGAGTGGATGACCTGTTCCTTGGCCTTGCGGTAGAGGCGCGAACGCTGACCGCGGTAGCCGGAGGCGCGCTCGAGGATGACCCGACGCTTCTTGTGGGCGTTGACCGCCCGCTTGACTCTTGCCATTTTCCTGTGTTCCTATTCGTGCGTCGGCGCGTCAGCGACCGAGAAGCTTGTTCGCGACCTTGGCGTCTGCCTTCGACAGAACCTGGTCCTGGTTGAGGCGACGGGTGCGACGGCTCGACTTGTGCTCGAGGTTGTGGCGCATTCCGGCCTGCTGCTTCTTCAGCTTTCCGCTGCCGGTGATCTTGAAGCGCTTCTTGGCACCCGAGTGGGTCTTCTGCTTCGGCATCTTCTCTTCCTTCGTATGGCGCCTTCTCAGGCGACGGTGTCAACCCGCTGGGCGGGAGTCTGGGGGGCGGATGTCACTCCGCGGGGGTCGATTCCGGGGCATCGGAATCGCCCTTGGCGTCGCGAGCGGCCTGCTTGTTGGCGGCGCGCTGGGCGTCGCGGACGGCGTTCTGCTCCTGCTTGGCCTCGGACTTGCTCTTGAGCGGAGCCACGACCATCACCATGTTGCGACCATCGATCGTCGGGTTCGACTCGACGGTGCCGAGCTCGGCGACGTCCTCGGCGAACTTGCGCAGCAGACGCACACCCTGCTCGGGGCGCGACTGCTCGCGACCGCGGAACAGGATCATGGCCTTGACCTTGTCGCCGGCCTTGAGGAAGCCCTCGGCGCGCTTGAGCTTGGTCGTGTAGTCGTGCGCCTCGATCTTCAGACGGAAGCGGACCTCTTTGAGAATGGTGTTCGCCTGGTTGCGGCGAGCTTCCTTCTCCTTCTGCGCAGCCTCGTACTTGAACTTGCCGTAGTCCATGATCTTGACCACGGGCGGCTTCGAGTTGGGGGCGACCTCAACGAGGTCGAGGTCGGCTTCCTGCGCAAGGCGCAGCGCCGCCTCGATGCGGACGACGCCGATCTGCTCACCCGCGGGGCCGACGAGGCGGACCTCGGGGACGCGGATGCGCTCATTGGTGCGGGGATCGCTGATGCGGAACTCCTTAGACGTGGGGATTCGGCCACCGGGATGCTGTCGGCATCCCGAGCGAATTCGGAGTCGTCCCACCCGCCGGCGTCCAGATGCCGGCTCCACACCCTGACGACCGGACCCGTTCGGAGAACGGAGCCGGCGGAGTGCAAGACCCGGTAGCCTGGAACGGCAAGCGCGGGTGGGAAGTGAATCCTCTTTCGTGCCGGAGCATGACGCTCCGGAGCCCGACACAGTCTAACAGAAGGCAAGGCGAAGTGACGAACCAGGAATCCCACGCGGCGGACCACGAGCGCGAGGAGCGCTGGGCACGGCAGGAGGAGGCCGCATCGTCGGCCGTGCGCGACATCGCCGACGTCCCCGCGGTCGAGGTCATCACCACCGCCGCCGTGCACCTCATGAGCGCCGCCGCCGTGAAGCTCGGGCTCGCGGATGAGCCGGATGCCGCCGCACAGCTCGATCTCGACGAGGCGCGCAAGCTCATCAACGCCCTCGCCGGCCTCATCACCGCCGGCGCACCGGAGATCAGCGACATGCACGCCCGCTCTCTCCGCGACGGGCTCCGCTCGCTGCAGCTGGCCTTCCGCGAGGCGTCGGTGATCCCCGACCCGATCGGCAAGGGTCCCGGCGAGAAGTGGACCGGCCCCGTCACCTGAGGCCCGCGGCGCACACGCGGCATCCCGGCGCGGCGACGCGCGTGCCGGGATCCGCGAGACGTCAGAGACTGCGGCGGAGCTTCACGGTCAGCGAGTCGACGAGCACCGCGATGCGGTCGTCGGAGGCCCACCGCTGAGCGAGACGCTGGAGCACGGCGTCGAGCACCTCGCGTTCGAGTCCGTCGACGAGTTCGAGCACCACGACCAGCTCGGGCCCGCGCAGTCGCGCATCGGGATCACCCGGCGCCACCGACACGTCGATGACCGCGAGCTCGTGCGCGACGCTCTGCTGCAGCGCCGCGAAGACCTCGGGCGAGAGGAAGCTCGGCTCCCACGCGTGACCCTGCGCGAGGGCCCAGACGGCCGGGCGCCGGATCACGAACTCCGTGTCGGACGTGGGATCGAGCACGATCAGATCCGTGTCCTCGGCGGAGGCGGCGAGAGCCGCGCGCACGGCCTCCACCGGGATCGGTCGCGCCGCGGGATCCCAGGTGCGCATGGCATCGACCGACGAGAAGACCGGCTGCACGCGGCGACCGTCCGGTGCCGCGACCGTCACGATCGACAGCTCCTGGGTCTTGTCGACGGTCAGCCCGGAGGGCGCGACGCCCTCCTCGCCCTTCTCGGCGATGAGGGGGATCAGCACCCGGGCACCGCGGAACGCCTCGACGACCTCGGCCTGCGACCCCTCTCCGGCCCGGAAGCGGTGCAGAGCCGCGAGCAGGGCGGGATCGGCTGAGCCGTCGTCCGCCGCGTGCGGATTGGCCTCGAAGCTGCGCCCCTTCCACGGGACGCCCGCCGAGTCTCCCCCCGCTCCGTGCGCGGTGGAGTGGGCGTGAGGGGGTGCCGCGGCGTCGTGGTCGTCGGCGCCGTGGCCGTCAGTCTCCGGCGACATCCAGCGCCTCGGCCAGCGTGAAGGCTCCGGCGTACAGCGCCTTGCCGACGATCGCACCCTCGACACCGAGCGGCACCAGCTCGCGCAGCGCCGCGATGTCGTCGAGGCTGGAGATGCCGCCCGAGGCGACGACGGGCTTGGGCGTGCGCGAGGTCACCTCGCGCAGAAGCTCGATGTTCGGGCCGCGGAGCGTGCCGTCCTTCGTGACGTCGGTCACCACATAGCGGCTGCAGCCGGCGTCCTCGAGGCGCTCCAGGACCTCCCAGAGGTCGCCGCCCTCCTGGGTCCAGCCGCGGGCGGCGAGCGTCGTGCCGCGCACGTCGAGGCCGACAGCGATCGCGTCGCCGAAGCGGCTGATCACGTCGGCGGCCCATTCCGGGTTCTCGAGGGCGGCGGTGCCGAGGTTGATGCGGCTGGCTCCGCTCTCGAGAGCGGCCTCCAACGTCGCGTCGTCGCGGATCCCGCCGGAGAGCTCGATGTCGACACCGCGGAACTGCTTGATCACCTTGCGCAGCATCGGGGCGTTGCTGCCCCGTCCGAAAGCCGCGTCGAGGTCGACGAGGTGGATCCACTTCGCGCCCTGCGACACCCACTCCCCCGCCGCGTCGATGGGGTCGCCGTAGTTGGTCTCGGTGCCGGCCTCGCCCTGGGTGAGGCGCACGGCCTTGCCGCCGGCGACGTCCACCGCGGGGAGCAGCGTGAGAGAGGGAGACTGCGCGAAGTCGTTCATGGGGTCCTTGGGTGAGGTGGGCTGGCACCCGTTACGGGCACGAGAATCGAGGGTACTCTGCGGCGGGTGCGGGCCCCAAAACACGTGACGCCCGAGGCGTCAGAGGCTCCGCGTCCAGTTGCGCAGCAGCTGGATGCCGGCTTCGCCCGACTTCTCCGGGTGGAACTGCGTCGCCGACAGGGGGCCGTTCTCGACCGCGGCGAGGAACGGGTCGCCGTACGTGGTCCACGTGAGCACCGGCTGCGGGAACGGCGGGATCACGTCGAGCTCCCACTTCTGCGCCGCATAGGAGTGCACGAAGTAGAACCGCTCCTCCTCGATGCCGCGGAACAGCACGCTGTCGTCGCCGGGGGCCACGGTGTTCCAGCCCATGTGCGGCAGTACCGGGGCATTGAGCTCGGTCACGGCGCCAGGCCACTCGCCGAGGCCCTCCGCGTCCTGTCCGCGCTCGACGCCGTGCGTGAAGAGCACCTGCATCCCCACGCAGATCCCGAGCACCGGGCGTCCTCCGGCGAGCCGACGGTCGATGATCTCGTCGCCGCCGTGCGCCCGCAACGCATCACGCACCGCCGCGAACGCACCAACGCCGGGCACGACGAGCCCGTCGGCCTCCAGCGCCTCGTCGCGGTCGCGCGTCAGCACGGCATCCGCCCCGGCCGCGATCAGCGCCTTCACCGCGGAGTGGACGTTGCCCGACTCGTAGTCGAAGACCGCGACGCGCGGAGTGCGGCTCACAGTGCGCCCTTCGTCGACGGCACGCCCTGCACGAGCGGGTCGAGGGCCTTCGCCTGACGGAACGCCCGGGCGAACGCCTTGTACTCCGCCTCGGCGATGTGGTGCGGGTCGCGCCCGCCCAGCACGCGGACGTGCACCGTCAGCGCCGCGTTGAACGCGATCGCCTCGAACGTGTGCCGCACGAGGGAGCCGGTGAAGTGCCCCCCGATGAGGTGGTGCTCGAACCCCGCGGGCTCGCCCTCGTGCACGAGGTAGGGACGGCCGGAGATGTCGACGACCGCCTGGGCGAGCGCCTCGTCGAGGGGGACGAGCGCGTCGCCGTAGCGCGAGATGCCCGCCTTGTCGCCCAGCGCCTCGCGGATCGCCTGACCCAGCACGATCGAGATGTCCTCCACCGTGTGGTGCGCGTCGATCGCGGTGTCGCCGGAAGCCCGCACCGTGAGGTCGGTCAGCGAGTGCTTCGCGAACGCCGTGAGCATGTGGTCGAAGAACGGCACCGACGTGTCGATGCTGCTCGTTCCCGTGCCGTCGAGGTTCAGCTCGAGCTCGACGGTGGACTCCGACGTGCTGCGCACGCGACGCGCGGTGCGCGGGGCCGGGGTGGAGGTGCTCATGAACCCGATTCTATCGAGGCGAGGGCGTCGAGGAACGCGGTCGTCTCGGCCTCGGTGCCCGCGGTGACGCGGAGGTGCCCGGGGATGCCGACGTCGCGGATCAGGACGCCCTGGTCGTACAGCCGCTGCCACGTGTGCTTCGGGTCGGCGACGCCGCCGAAGAGCACGAAGTTCGACCAGGACTCGTGGGGGGTGTAACCGAGCGCCTCGAGGGTCGCGGAGATGCGGTCGCGCTGCGCCACGATCTCCTCCACCATTCCGAGCATGACGTCGGCGTTGCGGAGCGCGGCAGTGGCGGCCGCCTGCGTCAGGGCGCTCAGGTGATAGGGCAGCCGCACGAGGCGCAGCGCATCGATGAACGCGGGGTCGGCGGCGAGGTAGCCCACTCGGGCCCCGGCGAACGCGAACGCCTTGCTCATCGTGCGCGAGACCGCCAGCCGTGGGCGGCCGTCGAGGAGGGTCAGTGCCGACGCGGCGTCGCGCGGGGCGAACTCCTGGTAGGCCTCGTCGACCACGACCACGCCACGGGTGGCCTCGTAGACGGCTTCGACGACGTCGAGCCCCAGGGGCGTTCCGGTGGGGTTGTTCGGCGCGCACAGCAGCACGACGTCGGGATCGACCTGCTCGATCTGCGCGACCGCCTCCTCGGGCGTCAGCGTGTAGTCGGGCTGCCGGCGGCCGGCCACCCACCGCGCTCCGGTCCCCTGCGCGAGGAGCGGGTACATCGAGTACGTCGGCGCGAAGCTGAAGACCGTGCGGCCGGGACCGGCGAACGCCTGGAGGATGTGCTGCAGCACCTCATTGGAGCCGTTGCCCGCCCAGATCCGCGACGCGTCCAGCCCATGCCCGAGGTACTCGGCGAACCCCTCCCGCAGCGCGGTGAACTCGCGATCGGGATAGCGGTTCACGTCTCGCAGCGCCACGGCGATGTCGTCGAGGATGTCGCTGGCCACCGCATCCGGGACCGGATGGGTGTTCTCGTTCACGTTCAACGCGATCGGCAGGGGCGCCTGCGGAGCCCCGTACGGGGTGAGCCCTCGGAGATCGTCGCGGAGCGGCAGGTCGTCGAGTGAAGAAGTCACCCCTCCATGCTAGGCCGCGCATCCCCGGGGAGCGGCCGCGCGGCGCGAGCGGAGTCGCCTGCGGCGGGCGCCGACGACTCGGTGTCTGCGCGGTCGGGTGCGGCGAGCCGCTCGACTCGTCAGTTCGAGAACGAGCGG
>DAMDKH010000105.1:0-7202 GCA_032099965.1 Microbacterium sp. | reverse complement strand
ATCCACTCCTTCCGATCAGGAGATCCCCTTCGCAACGCGCGGTGGGCCCCGGCCCCCGCGCCAGCCCCCGCTATGAAGGAGTTCTCGCGAAACGAAGGGGCGGATGCAGCATCCACTCCTTCCGATCAGGAGATCCCCTTCGCAACGCGTAGAGGCCCCGGCCGCGTCGTGCAGGAGATCCCCTTCGCAACGCGCGGCGGGCCCCGGCCGCGTCGTGCGGGGTGCATCCGACGAAGTAGGCTCATCGGGTGCGTCTCGTCATCGCCCGTTGCTCCGTCGACTACACCGGTCGGCTCAACGCCCATCTGCCCCTGGCCACCCGCCTGCTCGTGCACAAGGGTGACGGGAGTCTGCTCGTGCACTCCGACGGCGGCAGCTACAAGCCGCTGAACTGGATGAGCCCGCCGTGCACCCTCACCACCGAGGAGCCCGGCGAGGAGGAGGCGACCGCGGGCGTCGTCGAGGTGTGGCGCGTCACGCACAAGAAGACCGGCGATGCCCTGCGGGTGCAGATCTACGAGGTCATCCACGACACGTCCCACGAACTCGGGATCGACCCCGGGCTGCAGAAGGACGGCGTGGAGGCCGACCTGCAGCGCCTCCTCGCCGAGCAGGTCGAGCGCATCTCCGAGGGCGCGACGCTGGTGCGCCGGGAGTACCCGACGGCGATCGGACCGGTCGACCTCCTGGTGCGGGATGCCGCCGGTGCCGCCATCGCGGTCGAGATCAAGCGCCGCGGCGACATCGACGGCGTCGAGCAGCTCACCCGGTACCTCGAACTGCTGGGCCGCGACCCGCACCTCTCCCCCGTGCAGGGCGTCTTCGCCGCGCAGGAGATCAAGCCGCAGGCCCGCGTGCTCGCCGAGGACCGGGGCATCCGCTGCCTCGTGCTCGACTACGACGACATGAAGGGCATCGAGTCGGGCATCCCCCGCCTCTTCTGACCCTCAGCCCGGGGTAGCGGGTGCACGTCCGTGCAGCGCGCCGCTCGTGCTCATCCGGTGCCCATAGGCTGGAGGGTATGGCTTCCTCCCCCTACTCCTGCGTGCTCTGGGACGTCGACGGCACCATCGTCGACGCGTCCGTCGGCATCCTCCGCCGACTGGACGTCGCGCTGACGCACTTCGGACACCCGGCCCCTACGCGCGAAGAGCTGGTGCACTGGATCGGTCCCCCCATGTTCCAGTCGTTCCAGGACCAGGCGGGCATGACGCCGGAGCAGTCCGCCGAGGCCGTGTCGTTCTACCGCACGCTCGGCAAGGCCGACGGGTACACGACCGACGTCACCACCTACCCGGGGGTCGCCGACCTCATCCACGACCTCCACGCCGCGGGCATCCCCCAGGCCACGGCGAGCTCGAAGCCCGAGAACCAGGTCGACGCGCTCGTCGACCACTTCGGGCTGCGGCCGGCGTTCCTCACGACCGTGGGCGCGACGCCCGACGAGTCGACGCTCGCCTCGAAGACCGACATTGTGGCCGAGGCGCTGCGTCGCCTCGCGGCCCTCGGTGCCGACGTGTCGCGGCCGGTGCTGATCGGCGATCGGCACCACGACGTCGAGGGCGGCAACGCCAACGGCGTGCCGGTGATCTTCGTCGAGTGGGGCTTCAGCGACGCGCACGAGGGTGACGACGCGGCGTTCCGCGCGGCATCCGTCGACGATCTGCGCGCGATCCTGCTGCCCGCGACCGCGAACTGACCCCCGCGCGACCTCGGGTCGCCGTCGCGCCGCCGGCCGTAACTCAGGACCGCCGCGCCGGATCAGCCCGGAATCAGCCGTCCGACCCTCGGCGAGACCCGTCCGTCCTGAGTTGTGGCAGCGCGCACGGGCCGCGACCGCGGATCACCGGGGCGGGAAAGCACAGAACTCCCCGCCGGACGCCGCGTGAGCGACTCCGGACGGGGAGTTCAGAGAGATACCGTGCGACTCAGAGAGCGCGGATGTTCTCGGCCTGCAGGCCCTTGGGGCCCTGCGCGACGTCGAACTCGACCCGCTGGTTCTCTTCGAGGCTGCGGTAGCCGGACGATTCGATCGCGGAATAATGCGCGAAGACGTCGGCGCCTCCGTCGTCGGGGGAGATGAAGCCGAAGCCCTTCTCCGCGTTGAACCACTTAACAGTGCCCTGGGTGCTCATGTACTGCCTGTTCTGCTGGAAAAGAAGCCGACGCAGGATGCACCGACACCGCTAACGCTAGCGGGTGAGGTGCCGAGGGCAACAGACGCAATCAGAAGGTAATCCAAATGTTGCATGAGCGGTGTCACCGTGCTCGGGCCGGCGACACCGTACGGACCCTCCCTGAGAAATGGTGTGGCCCTCACCGCGGGGGGAGCGATGGGGGCCGAAGACGACCGGAGGGTGCGTCAGATTCCACCCTACAACTTTTTTCGGACGAGTGTCCCCCATTTGGGGGACAAATCGAAAAAAAGGTGCAACCATGGAGACAGCGGCCCCCTCGAGTAGCCCATTGGGGACTGAACTACTCGAGAGGGCCCAATCGCACGCACGGATCGTCTTGCCTCTGGGGAAGGCTGCCCGTCTTCTGGGGAAAGACGGAGACGATCGATCCCCTCGTGCGTGCACCTTCACCATAGGGGAGGACGCAAGATCCCGCCACGGCTCGCCCGCGGCGGTGAGGTGAAGCAGGGGGAAATGATCCGCGAGGATCGCAGGTTCCGGGAAGGTGGGGCGTACAGCACGGGGTGACCCCGTCGCTCCGCCTCCCGGATCCGCGGATCCCCTCCGCCGCCTCCCCGACTCCCACCCTCCCGTGGCGCGCCGCGCTCGGTAGCCTGGAAGCGTGACGCTGCTCAACAAAGACATGACGCTGTGCATCTCGCTCTCGGCGCGGCCCAGCAACAACGGCACCCGCTTCCACAACTTCCTCTACGAGGAGCTGGGCCTGAACTGGATCTACAAGGCCTTCGCGCCGACCGATCTCGAGCAGGCGATCGCGGGCGTGCGCGGCCTCGGCATCCGCGGCTGCGCCATCTCCATGCCGTACAAGGAAGACGTCATCGCCTTCGTCGACCGCATGGAACCCTCGGCCGCCGCCATCGACTCCGTCAACACGATCGTCAACGACGACGGCGTGCTGACCGCCTACAACACCGACTACTCGGCGATCGCGCAGCTCATCGAGGAGAACGTGCTCGACGTCTCGGCCTCCGTGCTGCTGCGCGGGTCGGGGGGCATGGCCAAGGCGACGGCGGCGGCGTTCCGCGACGCCGGGTTCTCACGGGTGACGTTGGCCGCCCGCAATGAGGACGCCGGCCGTGCGATCGCCGACCTCTACGGTTTCTCGTGGCGGTCGGAGGCCGACGATTCGATCGCGGACATCCTCGTCAACATCACCCCCATCGGGATGGCCGGCGGGCCGGACGAGCACACCCTCGCCTTCACCGACACGCAGATCGCCGCCGCGGACGTCGTGTTCGACGTGGTGGCCCTCCCGGCCGAGACCCCGCTGATCCGCGCCGGGCGGACCGCCGGCAAGAGTGTGATCACCGGTTCCGAGGTGGCGACGCGCCAGGCCCTGGAGCAGTTCGTGCTCTACACCGGCATCCGCCCGACCCCCGCACAGGTGCGCGCGGCCGAGGAGTTCATGCGGGCGCACTGACGCCGGCGGGGTCGCTACTCTGGTGCCATGAAAACGATCGGCGTCCTCGGCGGCATGAGCTGGGAGTCCTCCCTCGAGTGGTATCGGCTGGCGAACGAGCGGGTCGCCGCGACGCTCGGCGGCTACCATTCCGCACGCATCCTGCTCGACTCGCTCGACTTCGCCGAGATCGAGGCCCAGCAGGCCCGTGACGACTGGAACGCCGCGGGCGCCCTGCTCGCCGAGCGCGCCGTCGCCCTCGAAGCCGCGGGTGCCGATCTGCTCGTGCTCGCCACCAACACGATGCATCTCGTCGCCGACCGGATCACGGATGCCGTCGGCATCCCCTTCCTGCACATCGCCGACGCCGCCGGAGACGCGGTGTCGGCGGCCGGCGTGCGCACCGTGGGGCTGCTCGGCACGGCCTTCACCATGGAGAAGCCGTTCTACGCCGAGAAGCTCGCCGAGCACGGCATCCGCACGATCGTCCCGGATGCCGACGACCGACGCACCGTGCACGACGTCATCTACGGCGAGCTGGTGCACGGGATCGTCAGCGACGACTCCCGCCGACGCTACGTGGAGGTGGTCGACCGGCTGATCGCTCGCGGCGCGGAAGGCGTCATCCTCGGGTGCACCGAGATCGAGCTCCTGCTCACGGCCGACGACGTCACGGTGCCGGTGTTCCCGACCACGGCTCTCCACGTCGAGGCCGCCGTCTCCGCCGCTCTCGCCGACTGACCTCTGCCGCCTCGCGGCCGACCTGTCAACCGGGTAGGCCGCGGCACGTTCGGCGACGACCGTGGAAGTCCACCCACGGAACGGAGCAGACGATGAAGGCACTCACCTGGCAGGGCACGCGCAACGTGACGGTCGAGGAGGTGCCGGACCCGGTCATCCAGGAGCCGACCGACGCGATCGTCCGCATCACGTCGTCGGCGATCTGCGGTTCCGACCTGCACCTGTACGAGCTCCTCGGCCCGTTCATCGACCGCGGCGACATCCTCGGACATGAGCCGATGGGCGTGGTGGTCGAGGTGGGTTCCGGCGTGACCACGCTGAAGCCCGGCGACCGGGTGGTCATCCCGTTCAACATCTCCTGCGGCACGTGCTTCATGTGCACGCACGGCCTGCAGTCGCAGTGCGAGACCACGCAGGTGCGCGAGTACGGGAGCGGCGCGGCGCTCTTCGGCTACACCAAGCTGTACGGGCAGGTGCCCGGCGGCCAGGCGGAGTACCTCCGGGTGCCGCTCGCCGACTACAACCACGTGCTCGTCGGGCAGGACCTCCCCGATGAGCGGTACCTCTTCCTCAGCGACATCCTGCCGACCGCCTGGCAGGGCGTGGAGTATGCGCAGGTGCCCGAAGGCGGCACGCTCGCCGTGATGGGACTCGGTCCCGTCGGCCAGTTCGTGGCGCGGATCGGTCGTCACCGCGGCTACCGCGTGCTCGCCGTGGAACCCGTGGCCGAGCGCCGCGCGATGGCGGAGCGCCACGGCATCGAGACGTTCGACCTCACCGACACGGTCGTCGACGAGCTGCGCGACCTCACCGAGGGCCGCGGGGCCGACGGCGTGGTCGACGCGGTGGGGCTCGAGGCGCACGGCAACTCGGGCGTGGAGTTCCTGCAGAAGGCGGTGGGTCTGCTGCCGGACGCCGCCGCGCGGCAGGTGCTCGACAAAGCGGGCGTCGACCGTCTCGCCGCGGTGTACGCCTCGATCGACGCGGTGCGTCGCGGCGGCACCGTCTCGCTGAGCGGCGTCTACGCCGGCGACGCGGACGTGCTGCCGATGAAGACGATGTTCGACAAGCAGATCAGCCTGCGCATGGGGCAGTGCAACGTGAAGCGGTGGGTCGACGACCTGCTGCCGCTGGTGGAGGACGCCGCCGACCCGCTCGGCGTGATGGACCTCACCACGCACCACGCCCCGCTGGATGAGGCTCCCGAGCTGTACAGCACCTTCCAGAAGAAGGAGGACGGCTGCATCAAGGTGGTCCTCCACCCGACCGCGGCCTGACCCCCCACCCCGCACACGACGATGCGGGATCGACCTGTCACGGCACGCCGTCGGCGAGGTGACGGATCGATCCCACATCGGGGACGCGTCAGGGGCGGCGGTTGCCCACGCCCGGTTCGTCGTTGTGCTCGGAGTCGTAGGAGTCCGCCTCGGCGGCTGCCGTGCCGTCGGTGAACTCGTCGACGCCCACCGCGCCGGCGGCACCGGAGTCGGCTCCCGCCCCGCCCGCCGGGACGTCCGAGACACCGGCGCCGTCGCGCTGACGCTCTTCGAGCAGTTCGGTGATGCGCTCCTGCGCCTCCGCCCCGCCGGGCATCTGGGGGTTCGCGGCATCCACGCCCGCGCCCTGGTTCTCGATGCCGCTCACGCGTCGCGCTCCTCGACCTCGTCGGGCGAGTCGGCGACACCGAGGTCGGGGTCGGTGTTCACTCCGCCGCCGATCGCGTCCTGACCGGCGATGCGGGCCTCGGACGAGACGTCGTCGTCGGGCAGCGTCGTGTCGTCGTTCTCGACCAGGTCCTCTTCGGGGAGGACCGTGGGCTCCTGCGAGCTGATGGAGGTGATGAGTCCCTCGGGATTCGACATGCGGATTCCTCTCGTCGGGGGTGCTGGACGTCCAGCGTGCCGCCGCGTCGCTCCCCACGGAGGCCCGTTGACATGCCGTCGACGAGCGCGTAGCGGCTCGGCATATCCGCGCGCGAGCCGTGTTCGCGCGGGCGACCGCGCGGGGGGATGCCGCGTCTCGCGCGGACGAAACAGTCTCCGCCCGCGGAGTCAAGGGGCATCTCAGGCCGATGCGGGCGCGTTAGCTTCGAATCACAGCAGCAACGAGGAGAGCACATGCCCGAGGGGACGATGGCGACGAGCGCGCTGCTCGACGGCCGTTACCAGATCGGCGACCGCCTCGGGCGGGGCGGCATGTCGACGGTGTACCGCGCGGAGGACACGTACCTCGAGCGCACGGTCGCGATCAAGATGCTGCACGACGGCGACGCGCTCATGGGGCCCGCCGACCGCATGCACACCGAGAAGGCGCTGCAGGCGTCGCTCAGCCATCCGTCGCTCGTGACCCTGTTCGACGCGCGACTCGAGCGCAGCGGACCCCGCTACCTCGTCATGGAGTTCATCGACGGACCCACGCTCGCTGACCGGATGTCTCGCGGGGCCCTTCCCGCCGCCCAGGTCGCCGCCCTCGCGCACGATCTCGCCGAGGCCCTCAGCGCCGTCCATGCCGCGGGCATCGTGCACCGCGACGTCAAGCCGTCGAACGTGCTGCTCGCCCCGGGCAAGGCCGGGCGGACCACGGCCAAGCTCGCCGACTTCGGCATCGCGTGCGCGGTCGACGCTCCCGGCGTCACTTCCCCGGGAATGGTGCTCGGCACCCTCGCCTACATGGCCCCGGAGCAGGTGCGCGGACAGCGCGTCACCCCGGCGGGAGACGTCTTCTCGCTCGGTCTGGTGCTGCTGGAGGCGCTGACCGGCGAGCACGGGTATCCGCCGGCGGCGGGGATCGCCGCGGCCGTCGCGCGCGTGAGCGGACCGCCCACCATCCCGGCCGACCTCGACCCCGCGTGGCACGACCTTCTC
>DAMDKH010000104.1:0-7214 GCA_032099965.1 Microbacterium sp. | reverse complement strand
CGGGCTCCTCGCCCGCCACGTCGAAGGCGATGAGCGGCGCACCCACCGCCACGGTCTCGCCGGCGTCGGCGTGCAGCACGGCGACGGTGCCCTCGTAGGGCGACGGCAGCTCGACGACGGCCTTGGCGGTCTCGACCTCGGCGAGAGTCTGGTTCAGCGTGACCGGTTCTCCCGGTGCGACGAGCCACTGAACGACCTCGGCCTCCGTGAGCCCCTCACCCAGGTCGGGCAGGCGGAACTCGGCGATCATGCTCCCGCCTCCGTGAGGCTGCGCCGGTCCAGCACCCGGTCGACCGCGTCGAGGATCCTGTCCAGATCCGGCAGGTGGTACTTCTCGAGCTTCGCCGGCGGATAGGGCACGTCGTGCCCGGTCACCCGCAGGGGCGGCGACTCCAGGTACTCGAAGCACTGCTCGGTGATGCTGGCGATGACCTCCGCGGCGACGCCGGCCTCGCGAGAGGCCTCGTGCGCCACCACCACCCGCCCCGTGCGCCGCACCGAGGCGGCCACGGTGTCGTAGTCGACGGGAGAGAGCGACCGCAGGTCGATGACCTCCAGCGACACGCCCTCGTCGTCGGCGGCGTCCGCGGCCTGCAGAGCGGTGGAGATCATGGCGCCGTACGAGATGACGGTGGCGTCGGTTCCCGCGCGCACCACCTGGGCGAGCCCCATCGGCGGCGCGTCGGCGAGAGGCGCATCGAGGTCGACCTCGCCCTTGTGGTGGTAGAGGCGCTTCGGTTCGAAGAAGACGACCGGATCGTCGGACGCGATCGCCTGCCGCAGCAGACGGTGCGCATCGGCGGGGTTCGAGACGGCGACGACCCGCAGACCGGCCGTGTGCACGAAGTACGCCTCCGGTGACTCCGAATGGTGCTCTGCGGCGCCGATGCCGCCCGCCCACGGGATGCGGATCGTGATCGGCATCCGCACCCGCCCCTGCGTGCGGTAGTGCAGCTTGGCGACCTGCGACACGATCTGGTCGAAGGCCGGGTAGACGAAGCCGTCGAACTGGATCTCGACCACCGGACGGTAGCCGCGGAACGCGAGCCCGACCGCGGCGCCGACGATGCCCGACTCCGCGAGGGGGGTGTCGATGACCCGCGACGGCCCGAACTCGTCGAGGAGGCCGTCGGTGATGCGGAAGACGCCCCCGAGCCGGCCGATGTCCTCGCCGAGGAGCACCACCTTGTCGTCGTCGAGCATCGCGCGACGCAGACCCGCGCCCAGCGCCTTGCCGAGGGTGAGCTCGCTCATGCCCCGACCTCCTCGTCGAAGCCGGCGAGATACGACGCGTACTCGTCGCGCTGGCGGTCGAGCCCCGAGTGGGGTTCGGCGTACACTCCGTCGAACACCGCGAGAGGCGGGCGGGTCACCATGCCGAGGCACGCGGCGCGCATCTCACGCGCGACACGGTCGGCCTCGGCCTGAACGGCCGCGGCGTGCTCGTCCGGCAGTTCGCCCAGGTCGGCGAGGTACGCCTCGACGCGGGCGAGCGGATCGCGGCGACGCCACATCTCGAGCTCGCCCTCCGGCCGGTACCGCGTGGGGTCGTCGGCGGTCGTGTGCGGACCCATGCGATACGTGACCGCTTCGATGAACGCCGGGCCCTTGCCGGAGCGCGCGTGCTCCAGCGCCCAGCGCATGGCCGCGAGGCACGCGAGCACGTCGTTGCCGTCGACGCGCAGGCTCGGGATGCCGAACCCGGGAGCACGTCCGGCGATGGGGAACTGCGACTGCACCGCGACGGGCTCGGAGATGGCCCAGTGGTTGTTCTGGCAGACGAAGACGACGGGGGCGCCGTAGGAGGCGGCGAACACCATCGCCTCGTTGACGTCGCCCTGGCTCGTGGCGCCGTCACCGAAGTAGGTCACGGCGACCTCGTCGGCGCCGTCGTGCTGGATGCCCAACGCGTAGCCCACCGCGTGCAGGGTCTGCGCACCGATGATGATCTGCAGCGGAGCCACTCCGAGCGCGGCGGGGTCGTACGCGGCGCCCTCCTCGCCGCGCCACATGCGCACGTAGTCGCCGGGCTCCGCGCCACGCGCGTAGATGACGCCGGTCTCGCGGTAGCTCGGGAAGACGAAGTCACGCTTCTCCAGCGCCCGGGCGGTGCCGATCTGCGTGGCCTCCTGGCCCTGGCACGGTGCCCAGAGGCCGAGCTGTCCCTGCCGTTGCAGGGCGACGCCCTCGGCGTCGATGCGGCGCAGCACGACCATGTCGCGGTGGAGCGCGCGTAGGGCGGCGGCGTCGACGTCGGTGACGTACGGGTCGAGTCGGGGGTTGGGCACGCGCCGACCGTCGGGAGTCAGGAGCCGTTCGACGAGCGTGAGGTCCTGCTCGGTGTCGGCGGTGGGAGTGATCTGCGGTGACATCATCGTCCTCCTCGTTCACAGCGGCCCTCGTGGGGCACGTGCTGGCGCCGGCGACGGTGCCGGCATGGGTCGAGCGTACGTCTGCTGAACACGTCGCTCAAGCATTCTCGCGACGATTGAGCAGGTTGCCAACCTGGAGGCCCATGCGTCGTGCTAACGTTTGGCACTATGCCCGGACTCGACCGCACCGATCTCGACATCCTCACCGCCCTCTCCGACGACCCCCGCACCACGATCGTGGCTCTGGCCGAGATGCTCGGCCTGTCGCGCAACACGATCCAGGCCCGCATGGCCCGTCTCGAACAGACCGGGGTGTTCCTGTCGTACGAGCGATCCTTCTCGCCCGACGTCCTCGGCTTCCCGCTGCACGCCTTCATCCACATCGGGGTGCGGCAGACGGAACTCCCCCGGATCACCGGCGAACTCGCCCGGATCCCCGAGATCGTGCAGGCTCACGGCCTGAGCGGCTCCGTGGATGTGCTGGCCAGGGTGGCGTGCCGCGATGCGCGGCATCTCTTCGACACGGACGCGCGCATCCTCTCCATCGAGGGCGTCGAGCGCACCGAGACGTCACTCGCGATGGGCGAGGTCATCCCGTTCCGGGTCGCCGGGCTCATCGGCCTCGCGAAACGGGAATCCGGAGGAATCGTCTGATCGCACCGGCCGCCTCGGCGGGCGTCTCGTAGTGGATCAGGTGGCCCACGTCGGCGATCTCGACCAGCGCCGCGTCGGGGAACATCGTCACCAGGACGCGCTCCGCCTCGATCGGCGTGATGTCGTCGCGCTGCGCCGCGATGAGCAGCGTCGGGACGGAGATCCGCTCGGCGAACTCCCGCACATCATGCGACACGCTCGTGACGAAGGCGTCGCGGAGCACCTCGCGATCGGCGAAGCGCGAGAAGTAGGTGTCGTGCTGGTCGTGGATGAAGCGACGGAGCCCGCGGTCGCGCGTCTTGGCCATCGCGATGCTCATCACCCGCACGATCAGCGCGTTGCGGAGCACCCCGGTGCCGATCCGCTCCGGAAGGCGTGCTCCCAGCGCGTAGTAGAGGATCGCGAGCCGCGTCAGCACGGCCTTCGGTCCCTCGAGGGCCGGAGCACCGATCGGATTGATGAGGATCATCCGCGGGGTCTCGAGCCCGGACGCGACGGCTGCGGAGACGACGATGGAGCCGAAGGAGTGGCCGAGGATGACGGCGCCCGGTGCCGTCGCCGCCACGAATCCGGTCAGCCAGTCCACGTAAGCGCGCAGGTCGTGCTGTCGGCCCGGAAGAGGGGCCGTCTCGCCGAAGCCGGGCAGATCGGGCGCGATGACCCGCGCCTCGGGGAGGAAGGCGAGCACCGGCTCCAGGCCGTGATGCTCGCCCCGGAAACCGTGGACGGCGACGATGGTCGTCTCCGCGTCCGCGGGTCCGTAGACCCAGTACGCGGTGGTCCCGCCGAGCACGGTGACCTCGCGACGCTCGACGGGCAGGCGCTCGAGTCGCTCGGTGTACGGGGAGGGCACGGTCATGCTCCGAGTCTACGGATCACCGGGCCTCGGCCTCGCGGTGACGATCGGCACGCGGCGCGCGCCTCGGCATCCGCGTGCACCGGGAAGGACCGCGTCACCGGCGACGGATCCGACGCGCCTCGGCGATCTCCGCGCTGCGCCGCGCATGCTTGCGCACGATCCGGGAACGGTCGCGCGGGGGCAGGCGCGCGCTGATCTCGGCCGGCAGCCCGGCGTGCAACTCCCTCGCGCGCTCGAGCGCGGCGTCGAACTCGACCCCGATCACCAGTGCGAGGTTGGCGATCCACAGCCACAGGAGCGACACGATCACACCCGCGAAGATGCCGTAGACCCGCTGGTAGTCGACGATCGTGGTGGCGTACAGGCCGTACAGCAGCGAGGCGACGGCGAGCACGACCACCGTCAGCGCCGCGCCCCAGCTGAGCCACCGGAACCGCGGATGGCGCACGTTCGGGGCACGGTCGTACAGGAACGCGATCGTCGCGATGACGATGGCGAGCAGGATCGGCCAGCGCAGCACGCGCCAGACGAGGAGTCCCGTGTCGCCCAACCCCAGCATCTCCCCCGCGGCCTTCGCCACGGGCCCGCCCGCCGCGAGCACCAGGATGCCGATGGCCGTGGCGACGATGACGACGAGCGCGGCGAGCAGCTGCGCGATCTTGATGCTCCAGGGAGCACGCCCCTCCTCGACCTCGTACGCGCGGTTCATGCCCCGCCCCAGCACCGCGATGTAGCGGGCGATCGCCCAGATGCTCAACCCGAGACCGAGCACGAGCGGCAGCCCGCCGATGGCCGACTCCGTGAGATCGTCGACGAGGCCGGCGACGGTCTCCGCCGCCTCCTCCGGCGCGACGGCCCGCACCACCTCGAGCACGAACGACACGGGAGTGGACTCCTTGCCGAGGAGCGCGATGAGCGAGACGGCGACGAGCATCGCGGGGATCAGAGCGAGCACGGAGTGGAACGTGAGCGCGGCGGCGATGTCGCCCGCGCCGTCATCGGCGAACTTCCGCAAAGAACTGCGGGCGACGAAGCGCCACGATCGTGCATCGAGGTCGGTGGGTCCGGTCGCGCGGCGCTCGTCGTGCTCGCCGTCGGGCTCGTCGGAGGAGGTCATGATCTGAGTCTCCTACCCTCCCGCCCCTCGCCCGATCCCCTTGACCGTTGGCGCGCGCCGCGGCTAGTGGTCCGGCACCGCTCCGATTCGGCTCTCTTTCCGGCGCGTCGGGTACGATCCGGTGAAGCGACGGTGTCCGGATCCGTCCGATGCAGGGGGAAGTCGGTTGCAGTTCACATCACACGACGTCGAACGGGTCGAGGAGACCTGGAAGAAGTTCGTGCCGTCGGCCTCGCTCCAACGCGTCGATCCCAAGCGCTTCCGCTTCGAATGGTCATCCGCCGAGGCGGGCAGCGTGTCGGTGGTCCGCTACACCATCGCCGCGAACGTGCAGTCCATGGCCGAACCCGCCGACCAGCTCCTCGTGTGCCGGGTCGACTCTCCCGGCCTCGAGCTCGGCAGCGGACGGGACGCCCTCGATCCCGCGCAGCCGTGGCTGACCGACGGCGCGCGCGTCCAGGCGCGATGGGGGGATGAAGCGCAGGTGCGCGCCCTCGTGATCGACCGGGCCGCCGCCCAGTCCCGCGTCCGACAGATCACCGGCGACGACCGGTTGGTCCTGCGCTCCCAGGGTCTCTCGCCGCACTCCGCTGCGGCGGGGCGACGGTGGGAGCACACCTTTCGCTACCTGGAGGCGAGCCTTCTCGACGCCGGCGACGAGGAGATCCTCGTCGCCGAGCTCGAACGGCACGCGCTGGCGGTCACCCTCGCCGCGTTCCCCTCCTCCGTCGAGGACTCGCTGTCGCGCCCGACGCAGCGCGGGGCCGCCCCGTCGTCGGTCCGCCGCGCCCTGACCTTCATCGACGAGAACGCACACCGTCCGATCACCGTCGACGACGTCGCCGCCGCGGCCTTCATCTCCACCCGCGGCCTGCAGTACGCCTTCCGACGCGCGCTCGACTCCACTCCGGCCGAGCATTTGCGGCGCGCGCGTCTGGCCGGAGCGCATCGCGATCTCCGCCGGGACGACGGATCGTCCGTCGCCGCGATCGCCCGCCGCTGGGGCTTCAGCCACCCCTCGCGTTTCGCCGTCGCTTACCGCCGCGAGTACGGGGTCAACCCCTCGGCGACCGCGAGCCGCTCGATCCGATGACATCACGCGCACGCCCTGTTCGCCTGAGCGGCGCGTCGAACCGACCGCAGCCGACCGCCCCACCGGCGCACGTAGAGTCCGAGTGTGGGCAGTCTCTACTACGGCGATAACGCGCAACCGATCCAGATCGAAGATCGCGCTCTGGCGCACCTCAAGATCGTCATCGCCACGAAGCTGCGGCGGAACGAGAGCTTCACGCTCTCCTGGCGCCACCCCGAGGGAGACCCCGCCGGTCGGTCGACCATCTGGCTGCACCCGTCCATTCCGCTGCGCTTCGTCTTCGACCTGCCGGAGACGCCGCAGCTGAGCCGCGAGTGGATCGAGACCCTCGCGCACTCCGCGAACTCCAGCGGCGGCATCACCCTCATCGAGGAGCACCTCGCACTGCGGGAGAACGCCCTCTCCGACTGAGGGTCGTCGTCGGGCACGGCGGGTCAGGCGCTGCTCGACCACATCGCGCGGCGGGGAGCGTCACCTCCCGACCGGCCAGCGCGCCTCAGCGGATCTGGATCGGCGTGCCCAGCGGCAGCAGCCCGGCCAGCCGGGTGATGTCGGCGTTCGACAGGCGGATGCAGCCGTGCGACGCATCCGTCCCGATACTCGCCGCGTCGTCGGTGCCGTGCAGACCGATCTGCCCCGGTCCGCCTCCGAACGATGTGAGCGCATCGGAGTGCGCCGTCAGACCGTAGGCGTAGGGCCCGTAGCCCGAGTTCGTCGGCGCGAGGAGCTCGGTCAGCGCGAAGTCCCCCGTGGGCGTGGGGGTGCCTCCGGTCCCGGTGGCGACAGGGTAGCTGGCGACGCGTTCTCCGTGGTCGTAGAGGTCGAGGGTGTTGGTCGACGTCGTGACCACGAGCGCATACGTGGTCGTCGACAGCTCCACCGCGTCCGCGCTGATCCACCCGGTGCTGCCGTTCGGACGTTCGGCGAGCTGCACACGGAGCCGATCACCCTGCCGCTCCACCACGAGGAAGACCAGCGGTGCGCCCGAAGGCTGCGGGTTCGCGAGGGTGCGCGTGGGTGCGGCATCCGGCCCGTCGGCGACGGCGATCTCGGAGCCGATGACCGCCGCGACGGTGGACTCCGCCGGCGCGTGCACCTTGGCCGCGGGCTGCGGTGCGG
>DAMDKH010000103.1:0-7268 GCA_032099965.1 Microbacterium sp. | reverse complement strand
GCGGTGTGGCCCGCACCCGCCGCGGCCCCCACCCGCACACGCCTGTCCACGCGCGACCGCACACCACCCGCGGCATGCCACGGATAACGACAGCGCTCTTCTGGTGGATGGGCGAGGCACCACGCACTCGCGCCGCCTGCCCGTCATCGCTCCGAGGAGCGGACGACGAACAGACGGCGCGACGGCGGATGCGGGACGGCTACTGCGGGATCACCGCGGTGAACCGCGCGAACGAGAGCGTGGTCGATGGATTCGTCGACGCCGAGCTGATCGACGTCTTCACGCCGACGCCGCCCGCTGCCTGCAGCGCCGCAGTGGTATCGGTGCCCTGGAGCTGCCACCCCGCGGGCTCGGGCTGCCCGTCGACCCACACCTTGGCGGCGAGGGTGGTCGGGTTGGTGCCGGTGACCGACAGTCGCACGTTCAACTGCTGCCCGGGCGTGTAGGCCGTGGGCAGGACGTAGCTGGCGCCGATCGCCGTCTCGTCACGCAGGATGTACAGGCGGATCACCCCGGCGGGCTCGAGCCGCACACGGGCGGAGTACGTCGACGTCGCCACGGTACGGCCGAGCACGGTGATGCTCGCGGTGCCGCCCGTCGAGGCGACGTCGGCCGCGAACGACGTGTCGACCACGACGTTCGTCGCGGACACGCCCAGCCGTGCCTCCCGGGTGTGGCTCGGCGCGAGGGTGACCTTGCCCGCGCTGTTGCCGACGGTGAACGCGGCGCTGCCGCCCGACGTGGTCCAGGCGCCCCCGCGGTCGGCGGTGCCCCACCCTCCGGAGAGCGCGCGGTCGAACTCGTCGTTGGCCAACGGCATCGGGCCGGCGGGCGGGTCGACGACCGGGGCCGTCACCGTCACCGGAGCACTGACGCTGTGGGTCGCTCCGTCGTCGTCCGTCACCGTGAGCGTCACGGTGTACGTGCCGGACGCGGCGTAGGGGTGCGAGGTGGTGGCCCCGCTCCCCGTCGCCCCGTCACCGAAGTTCCAGGCGTACCCGGTGATCGTGCCGTCGGTGTCGTTCGACGTGCGGCCGTCGACGTTGGCCGTGAGGCCGCTGGTCGACGAGACGAACGCGGCGGTCGGCGCCTTGTTCGGCGGAGCGACGGTCGAGCCCGAGACCACCTTGTAGTCATCGATGCTGATGACGGTGGACACGGCCGACACCGAGCTGACCGCCATCTTCAGCCCGACGGATCCGGCCTGCTGCAGAGCCGCCGTGGTGTCGGTGGCCTGCAACTGCGGCGAGGTCGGTTCGGTGGTGCCGGTGCGCCAGACCTTCAACGCGAGGGCGGTGGGTGAGGTGCCCCGCACCGACAGCTGCGCGGTGAGACTCTCGCCGGCGGCGTAGGTGCCGCTGAGCACCGCACTCGATCCGATCGCCGTCTCGTTGCGCAGCAGGTAGAGGCGGATCACTCCGGTGGACTCCACCTTGATGCGACCGGAGTACACATCCGTGCCGACCTGGCGACCGTTCACCGTCAAGTTGAACGCTCCCCCCGAGGTCGCCGCGCTCGAGGCGATCGTCAGCGACGTGATCGTCTGCGTGGAGCTGACCGCGGCGAGCCGGGCCTCCCGCGTCTGGCCGACACCGAGGGCGATCCGTCCGGCGCCGTCCGTGACCGAGAAGGCCGCGGCACCGCCCGAAGTGGTCCACGCCCCGCCGACGTCGGCGGAGCCCCATGACGAGCTCGCCGTCCGCGAGAACGCGTCTCGGGCGAGCACGTCCTCCGTCGATGCCGGCGCCACCGACACCGATGCGGTGGTCTGGTGCGTCGCACCGCGGTCGTCGGTCACCACGAGGGTCACCGTGTACGTCCCCGGGGTCGCGTAGGTGTGCGTCGCGGTGGCACCGGTCGCGGTGCCGCCGTCTCCGAAGTTCCACGCGTGGCTCACCAGCGTGCCGTCGCTGTCGGACGAGGCGGTGCCGTCGGCGGTGATGCTCATGCCGTCGGCTCCGCGCACCACGTTGGCGACGGCCTGGGGCGGCACGTTCGCCGCCACCACCGACACCGACCGCGTCGTCGTGGCCGACCCTCCGCGGTCGTCCGTCACCGTGAGGCTGACCGTGTAGGTGCCGCCGCTCGTGTAGGTGTGCGCGGCGGTCGCTCCGGTCGCGGTGCCTCCGTCGCCGAAGTTCCACGAGTACACCGCGATGGTGCCGTCACTGTCGGTGCTGCCGGAACCGTCGACGCTGACCGCGAGGTCGGCGGCGGTGGCCGTGAAGGTCGCCGTCGGCAGGACGTTCGGGTCGCGGGCGATGACGTCGTGGGTGACCGACGACTCAAGGCCGCCCGCATCGCGGACGGTGAGGGTCACCGTATAGGTGCCCGCCGAGGTGTAGGCATGCGTCGGCGTCTTGCCGGTCCCGGTCTGGCCGTCACCGAAGTTCCAGCGGTAGTCCGAGATCGGGCCCTCCACGTCGCTCGAGGCCGAAGCGTCGAAGGCGACCGAGAGATCGGTGGGCGTGCTGGTGAACTCCGCCACCGGCAGCTCGTTGCCCTGACCCGTGGTGCCCAGCTGGTAGTGCTGCAGCACCTGGCTCGCCGAGAGCGGTGCCGGATAGACGGCGACCTCGTCGACCGAGCCGACCCAGAAGGGGTTGCCCTCCCAGGTGGAGTCGCCGCCGACGCGCCAGTATCCGTTGTACTGCTCGGCCGTCGTGACGTCGTTCGACGCCACCTGCACGCCGTCGACGAACAGCTGCATGCCGCTCGACGACTGCTGCGCCACCACCTGGTGCCACTGCCCGTCACGGTAGGTGCTCGGCGCGGTGAGGATGTTCTCGCTGCCGTTCCAGATGCCGAACTTGAGCCGACCCGTGCCGTCCATATAGATATGACGGTCGTAGTTGGAGCTGGCGTTCGCATTGTTCGAGTTGCTGTTGCCGAAACCGATGATCTTGCCGCCACCGGTCGTGGTGGTCTTGAACCACGTCTCGATCGAGTACGTGTTGGGGCCGACGTACTGCCGGTCGCTGATCACGTTCTGCCGATCCGTCCAGGTGTTGCCGACGCGCCCCGACGTGAAGCGGATCGACGTGTTCGCGACGCCTGCGAGGGCACCGGCCTCGCCCCGCTGGATCGTCGCGGTGCCGCTCGTCCGGTAGGTGCCGGTGCTGCCGTCGCGTCCGGAATCGCGCGCCACGGTGCCGGTGGTCTCGCCCAGGCGCCAGTAGAGCGTCGGGTCGAGGTCGTAGACCGCCGCGCCGTACGCGTCGGCCGGAGCCGTGGGCAGCGCGGAGGGGCGTCCCGACGCCGTCCAGTGGGCGTTGACCATGTCGCGGCTCATCGCCGTGTCGTAGATCGCCACGTCGGCGATGCGTCCGTTGAGGTAGCCCGACGATCCTGCGGCCGGCCAGCTGCCGAGCGAGTCGCCGCCGATCCGCCAGTAGCCCGAGTAGCTCTGTCCGGTGGTCGTGTCGGAGCGCGAGCCGACGCGCACGCCGTCGACGTAGAGCACCATGCCCGTTCCGTTCATCGTGCCGACCACGTGATGCCATGCCCCGTCGTTGAGCCCCGCACCGCTGGTCACCGTGCGCGTCGTTCCGGGGTAGACCCCGAACGAGACCTGACCGGTGCCGTTGATGTAGAGGTGTCGGTCGTAGCTGCCGGAGTTGCCGGAGGCGTTGTTCCCGAAGCCGACGATCTTTCCGCCCGCGGTGCTCGTTGTCTGGAACCACGCCTCCACGGAGAGCACGTTCGGGCCCACCTCCGAGACGGAGGAGCCGCCCGTGCCCGTCGTGCCGTTGAACGAGGTCGAGAACGAGGTCGCGTTCTGCACCTGGCCGGTCTGCCCTCGCGTCGTGCCGCCCGCGAGCGACACGTCGTTGCCGGCGACCCAGTCGATGGCGGAGCTGCCGGACGCCTCGTTCAAGGGCCAGTAGTACTTCGGCTGCGAGTCGAGGACCGCCATGTTGTAGGCGTTGGCGGTGCCCGCCGCGGCCGCCGTCACGGACGTCCAGTCCGAGGTGGTCGAGTTGCCGTTCGGGTCGGTGACCTTCACGCGGTACTGGTAGGTCTGCCCCGCCGTCACGGCGGTGTCGGAATAGGTCATGCGCGGGCGCACCCAGAAGGTCGACTCCGCGGTGCCGGTCTGCACCGGCTGCGCGATGTCGCGCCGGTAGACCTCGTACGTGAGCTTGGCGTTGTCGGGATCGTAGTTCGCCGACCAGGCCACACGCACCTGTCCGGCACGGAACGACTGGGCGCTGATCTGGTAGGCGCCGCCCTGCACGCTCGGCCCGACCTTGTTCGGCGCGGTGCCCGGCTTGGCGAAGCGCACCAGACCCTGCTGGGGCACGCCTCCGACGGCGGTGAACTCGCCGCCGTAGAGGAGGTAGTCGCCGGATCCGGTGACCGACCATCCGGCCTGGTCCATGCCCGAGACCTTGCCGGGCTGCCACATCGGGTACCAGTGCAGCAGGCGACCGGCGGGCTTGCCGGTGAAGCTGCGGTAGCCGTACGGGTCCGGCGTGATGGTGCGCGCGGACGGGTTCTTGTCGAAGGCGAGCGAGTGGTTGAAACGCCACGGGTCGAGCTGCGGGAACTCGCCGATGTTGCCGCAGTAGTGCGTGTGCGCGGCCGTGTAGACGACGCCGCCGCTCGGATACACCGAGTAGGTGTCGCCGTGGCAGTCCTCCATCCAGGCCATCGAGCCGTCGCTCCAGTTGGCCCGGAACGAGCCCTCGAAGTCGTCTTCGGTCTTGCTGCCGCCGAAGTCGTAGCCGCTGCCGTAGACGCTGTCGCCGTCGGACGCGAGGGCGTAGACGGATGCCCCGGTGCCGCCGTTGCGGATGACGCTGTTGATCGCCCAGGGCAGGCTCTGGCCGGTCACCGCGTCGAGGGCGGCCATGCCGCGCCCCGGGTTGGTGGAACCGTTCGTGGAGGTGAAGGATCCGCCGATGACGACCTTCGACCGATCCGGCGACACGACGACGGCGCGTGCGCCGTAGCCGCCCGCGAGCTGCGGGTTGAAGTCGAGCACCGCGCCCGTCGAGGCGCTCAGCGCGGCGACGCCGGTGCGGGCGGTGTTGTTGATGTTCGTGAACTCACCGGTGACGTACACGGTCGTGTCGGTGGCGACGATCGCCTGCACGATGGTGTTGGTGCCCGGTGTCCACGACGAGATGAGCTGGCCGGTCGCCGTGTCGAAGGCGGCCAGACGGTAGCGGTTCTGTCCGTTGACCTTCGTGAACCCTCCGCCGATGTAGAGGCGCTTGCCGTCTGGCGACACGGCCGCCGCCAGCACGCGCCCCTCGACCACCGGGGCGAACGAGGTGTCGAGCACACCGCTGGCCAGGTTGTACGCGAGGAGATTCGACCGCGGCGTCTCGTTCGTGCCGGCCGCCGCTCCCGCGGGGCGGGCACTGGTGAACTCGCCACCGGCGAACACCTTGCCTGCACCCACGGCCTGCGACCACACGATGCCGTTGATCTGCACGGTCGGCAGCGGGTCGGCGCTCACCGTCTGCGGCAGGGCCGGATCGGTCGGCGCCGTGTCGGCCTGAGCCGCCGGCGTCGTCAGAGCGGATCCGAGCATCGCGGTCACCAGGACGGCGATGATCCCCAGTGCGATTCGACGGAATGGACGATCGTTCGAGCGGCGATCGATATCGATCGCGTCGAGTCGACGGACTCGCATAGCGCCTCCCCAGGCGGCTGCCGTGTGAACGGCAAAAGAAGTGGATTCCCCCGCGTCCCCCATAGACGCATCCGCGGTAACGATAGCGCACAACCGGCGGTCGCACCAGAAGCAGTTCCGGCGCTCCCCCGGGCGCTCCCCCGCGGCGTCAGAGCAGGATCGCCGCGAGCTCCGCGCACATGTGCTGCGTGGTGAAGCGCGCGTCGACGTCGTCTCGGCCGGCGGCGCCCATCGCCGAGAGGCGCGCCGGGTCGTCGAGCAGGTCGAGCAGGCGCCCGGCCATCGCCTCGGCGTCACCCAGCGGAACGAGATGGCCGGTCTCGCCGTCACGGACGTACCGGCTCATCCCGGGGGTGTCGGTATTCACGACCGGACGCCCGGTGGCGAAGGCCTCCAGGGTCACGGTCATCCCCGAGACGTGCAGATTGGGGCGGGTGGCGGTGGCCACGACGGATGCCGTCGCGTACAGCTCGCGCAGGTCGGCGTGGCTCATGCGGGGCACGACCTGCACGCCGTCCGGGGCGTCCGCGGCATCCGTCTGCACGACCAGCTCCACATCGGGGCGCCGTTCGTGCACGAGCGCCAGGGCGCGGAACAGCGTCTGCGGGTCGCGGTCGCGGTCGTTCCCCACGCTCACGATGCGGGGTCTCTCCGGCACCGGGCGCGCGGCGAAGAACGTCGCGTCGATCCCAAAGGGCACGGCCACCACGTCGGGTCCGCCGCTGCCGAAGAGCTCCCGCAGAGGCGCGACCTGCGCCTCGCTCAGCACCCACAGCGTGTCGGCGCCGCGCAGCACGTCGACCATGCGCGCCGTGTCGGCTCCGCGCTCGATGCGGTCGGTCAGCCAGATCACGCCAGACGCGAAGCGCTCGTACGGCACCGCCACCTGCATGCGGAACGCCGCGTTCTCGTCCCACGTGAACGCGGACTGCGCCTCGGCGCGGGGACCGAGGCCGAGGCGGGACCGCAGTCGTGCGACGCGTCCTGGGGCCGGGAGGTCGCGCACCGCGACGGGCGCATAGTCGCACAGACCGTCGAGGCCGTAGGGCCACACGCTCGGCACCTCTCCGGCGGCGTGCCGACGTTCCCACCGCGTCACCGACTGCTCCGCCGGATATCCCCAGATCAGGGGCTTGACGGCACGGGGCGGTGTGGACACCGCCTCAGGATAGCCGTCCCCTCCGGACCGGGCGAGCGCTCGGGCATACTGAGGCGATGGACTCCGCCTCGGCATCCGCCCCCGCCGCACTGCGCATCGCTCTCATCGGCACGCGGGGCGTTCCCGCCGCGTACGGCGGCTTCGAGACCGCGGTCGAGGAGGTCGGTCGACGGCTCGTCGCCCGCGGCCACCGGGTGCTCGTGTACGGGCGCGACGCCGGGACGGCGGGCGACCACCACCTCGGCATGCGCCGCGTCACCCTCCCCGCCGTGCGGCAGAAGGCCCTCGAGACGCTGAGCCACACGGCCCTGTCGACCCTGCACGCCGTCACCAGGGCGCGCCCCGACGCGGCGTTCGTGTTCAACGCCGCCAACTCCCCGTTCCTCCCGCTCCTGCGCTCCCGCCGCATCCCCGTCGCGCTGCACATGGACGGCCTGGAGTGGCGCCGGTCGAAGTGGGGCCCGC
>DAMDKH010000102.1:0-7279 GCA_032099965.1 Microbacterium sp. | reverse complement strand
AGCGGCGTCGGGAGGGACTTTTCGCGACCGGAACGCCGCCGCGACGGACCGGAACGCCGCCGTGACCTACCGGAACGCCGCCGTGACCTGCGGCCGTCAGGCACGGCATCCGCCGGCGTGTGCTCGACGTGCGGCTTCCGGGGGCGTACGGGTGGGGGCTGGCGTCAGGCGCGCTCCGCGGCGGGGCGGATGCTCTGCACGGCGAGGTGACCTTCGACGACTGGCTGCGCGGGCCCGATCACGACCGCCCCTGACCGGGGTCGGCCCGAGGCGGTGGGCGTAACTCAGGACGACAGGGTGTCGAAATCGGAGCGCGGGATCTGAAACGGGTCCGCGACGCGCAGATGTCCTGAGTTGTGGCGGCGCCGACCGGGAGACGAGGGGTCGCTGCTCCGACCGCCGTGCACGTGCCCACCCTCGACGTCGCAGAAGATCCCGCTGCGAGCGGCGTCGGGCGGGTTCCCGCGACCGGGAGCCGCGGCGACGGGCCTCGGGATCAGGCGTGGACGTCGGCGGGCGATTCCTCGCCCTCGTGGAACCGCGGGGTCTTGCCGAAGAGCTTGGCGACGCCGAGCACGACGCCGACGATCACGAGTCCGGCGACGAGGCCGGCGATGGCCGAGAAGAGGGTGTCGCCGATCCAGACGATCACCGGGCCGGCCGGCTCGAGGGCGTGCTCGATCCCGTGCAGGATGTCGGCGCCGATGTGCACGCCGACCTCGCCGAGGTTGACGAGCAGCAGGTGACCGCCGACCCACAGCATCGCGACCGTGCCGAGCACGCTGATGAACCGGAACACCGCGGGCATCGACCGCACGATGCGCATGCCCGTGTGGCGCACGCGGGCCTCGCGGTTCTTCGCCATCTTCAGGCCGATGTCGTCGATCTTCACCAGCAGGGCGACCGCGCCGTAGACGACACCGGTCATGATCAGGGCGATGACCGCGAGGATCGCCAGGGTCGTCCAGATGCCGAGCCCCGCCTCGAGGTTCGACAGGGAGATGAGCATGATCTCGGTCGAGAGGATGAGGTCGGTGCGCACCGCGCCCCACACCAGCTTGTTCTCGTTGCGGGCGCCTTCGTCGGCGTGGCCGTGCTGCACACCGAACCACTCGAGCACCTTCTCCGCACCCTCGAAGCAGAGGTACGCCCCGCCGAGGATGAGCAGGAACGGGAGCACCTGGGGAGCGAAGGCGGTCAGCAGCAGCGCCACCGGGATGATGATGACGAACTTGTTCGCCAGCGAACCGAGGGCGATCTTGGCGACGACGGGCAGCTCCCGCGCGGGCGTGATGCCCTGCACGTACTGGGGCGTGACGGCGGCGTCGTCGATCACGACGCCCGCGGCCTTGGCCGAGGCCTTCATCGCGGCGCTCAGGATGTCGTCGACGACGGCGAGCAATCCAACCGACATGTGTGTCCCCCAGGTGTTGAGTGCAGAGAAGCAACTCTATCGAGCGTGCGCGACCGCGGAACGCGCGCATCTCCCCGCGAGACCCCCGCCGAACAGGGGGGCCGAGCGCCGCTCTGCTCATCGAGCAGGTGATGGTGGGCGGATTCGAAACTCACAGCGCGCTCCCAGGCCCGCGGGACCAAAACGGCACCGTCGGCGGTTGGAACAGATGACGCCGCAGCCAGCGGCGCCGAATGAAGGAGAGACACCATGTCGAACGACTTCCGCAAGACGTCCGAGGCCGTCAGCGGCCTCACGCACCTCCAGTACGAGGTCACGCAGGAGGACGCCACCGAGCCGCCCTTCCGCAACGCCTACTGGAACAACCACGACGCCGGCATCTACGTCGACGTCGTCTCGGGCCAGCCGCTGTTCAGCTCGCTCGACAAGTACGACAGCGGCACCGGATGGCCGAGCTTCACCCGTCCGATCGAGGCGGATGCCGTCACCACCCGCACCGACCGCAAGCTGTTCATGACGCGCACCGAGGCGCGTTCGACCGGCGCCGACAGCCACCTCGGGCACGTCTTCGACGACGGCCCGCGCGAGGCCGGCGGCATGCGGTACTGCATGAACTCCGCGGCACTCCGTTTCATCCCCGCCGAACGGCTCGACGAAGAGGGGTACGGTCGCTACAGCGGCCTCTTCGACGGCACCACCACCCACGACTCCGAGGAGCAGTCATGACCGATGACACCGGAACCATCACCCGCACGCCCGGCACCGAGACGGCCGTCCTCGCCGGAGGGTGTTTCTGGGGCATGGAAGACCTCATCCGCCGTCAGCCCGGCGTGCTCGACACGCGCGTCGGCTACACCGGTGGGCAGAACGATCACGCCACCTACCGCAACCACCCCGGTCACGCCGAGGCGGTCGAGATCGTGTTCGACCCGACGAAGACGACGTACCGCGACATCCTCGCGTTCTTCTTCCAGATCCACGACCCGTCGACGCTGAACCGTCAGGGCAACGACATCGGATCGAGCTACCGCTCGGCGATCTTCCCGATCACCCCCGAGCAGGAGCAGGTCGCGCGCGACACCATCGCCGACGTCGACGCCTCGGGCCTGTGGCCGGCGAAGGCCGTCACCACGATCGAGCCGGTCGGCCCGTTCTGGGAGGCCGAGCCCGAGCACCAGGACTACCTGGTGAAGTACCCCAACGGCTACACCTGCCACTTCCCCCGCGCGGGATGGGTGCTGCCGAAGCGCGCCGAGACCGCCGTCTGAGTCTCCGTCCGGCCCGTCGCCTCGTCGAGGCGGCGGGCCTTTCGCGTGCCCGGCCGTGGTGGTGTGGGTGCGGTGGGTTCGGGAGGACTTCTCCGCGTGGGGAGGACGGATGGCGCGGGATGCTCCGCCCTACGGCGAGAACTCCGCCCGACGCGGTGGGGGGATCTGTCGGGCGGACTTCCTCGCGTGGGGAGGACGAATGGCGCAGGATGCTCCGCCCGACGGCGAGAACTCCGCCCGACGGGGCGGGGGAGGTGTGGGAGGCTGGAGCCGTTCCCGACTCCGAGGAGTGCCATGGTCGTCAATCCGCTCATCCCGAGCATCTACGACATCGCGTTCGGGATCGTCTGGCTCGCCGTCGTGGCCTTGGCGGTGGTGGCATTCGTCTCCGCTCTGCGCGACCGCCGCGTCACCGGCATCCACTTCCTGCTGTGGGCGCTGCTGATCTGGTTCGTTCCCGTGCTCGGCCCGATCGCCTGGTTCGTGGCGCGTCCGCGCGGTGACGAGGGTCCTGCAGCTCCCCGCGCAGCATCCGACTGACCCTCCGCGCCCTACCCTCCTCCTCCTGCCCCCCAACGAAGGAGATCTCGCGAAACGCAGGAGCGGATGCCGGGATCGCACCTTCCTAACGGGAAATCTCCTTCCCAGTGCGTGCGTGTGGACCGGTGCCCCAGCGGCGTGACCGGCTTTGGCTGCGTCGGACGCGCCCCCCGAAACGAAGGAGATCTCACGAAACGAAGGAGTGGATGCGGGGATCGCGCCTTCCTGGCGGGAGATCGCCTTCGCAGTGCGGCGGACGGGTATCCCAGCGGCGTGACCGGCTGGGGCGGCCTGACGAGCTCGGGCGGCGTCGGACGCGTCCCCCGAAACGACGCAGATCTCACGAACCGAAGGAGATCTCGCGAACCGAAGGAGTGGATGCCGGGATCGCACCTTCCTAGCGGGAAATCTCCTTCCCAGTGCGTGCGGCGGAAGGTGCCTCAGCGGCGTGACCGGCTCGGGCGGCGTCTGACGCGCCCCTCCCTGAAACGAAGGCGATCTCACGAAACGAAGGAGTGGATGCGGGGATCGCGCCTTCCTGGCGGGAGATCGCCTTCGCAGTGCGTGCGGTGGACGAGCGCGCGAACCCGCCGCCGGCTCAGCGCTCGGAGAGGAATGCGACAGCGGCGTCCTTGAAGGCGCGCGAGCCCGGGGCGTTGAAGTGATTGCGGTCGGGGATCTCGAAGAAGCGGCTGGCCGGGGCGGCGGATGCCAGGGCCCGCGATCCTTCGATGATGGCGTCCTGTGAACCCGTGGCGAACAGCATGGGTCGATCGGGGGCATCCGTCGGGTCGGGGTCGATGGCGCCAGACGACCGCATGCCCTCTGCCAGCGCGACCAGCGCGCTGAGGTCGTTGCCGGGCACGCGTTCGACGAGGGTGATGTAGTTCTGCGTGGTGCGGTCGGCCACCGGCGTGCCGTCGGCGATGTACGCCCGCACCTGATCGAGGTCGAGGCGGGCGAGGGGGATGCCGTCGGGCACCCCGCCCAGCACGGCGCGTGCGATCCGGTGCGGCAGTTCCTTCACGACCTCCCAGCCCACACGGGCCCCGAGGGAGTAGCCGACGTACACGGCGTCGTCGACGAGGTGGGCGTCGAGCACCGACTCCACGTCGGTGACGAGGGTGCGGATGCCGTAGTCACCGGGCAGGTGCGGCTTCTCGCTGTGTCCGTGCCCGCGCTGGTCGAGCGCCAGCACGCGGTATCCGGCCCTGGTCAGCTCGCGCACCCACCCGGTGAGCACCCAGTTGTCGCGGGCGCTCGACGCGAAGCCGTGCACGGCGATCACCACCGGGGCGTCGAGGTCGCCCCACGTGTAGGTCGCGAGGCGTGTGCCGTCGGCGGCGTGCACGTGCTGCGGTTCGGGCATGCGGGTGATGTCGGAGAGGGGGACGGCCACGGCATCCATTGTCCCCCGGCGACCGCCCCCCGGTGCGACGAGACCCACCGTCCCGCGCGGATGCGGAGCGGTGGGTCTCGTTCGTGGCGACGGATGCCGTCGGTGAGCACGACTCAGAAGCGGGCGCGGAGGGCTTCTCCGAGCGCCGCGTCGACGTTCGTCCAGTACTGGAAGAAGCGCTCGCGGATCGCGTCGATGGTGATGCCCTGGCCCTGACCGGTCAGGGTGTCGAGGAAGCGGGCGCGCTGCTCGTCGTCGAAGACGGTGCGGTAGAGCGTGCCGGCCTGTCCGAAGTCGTCGTCGTCGAGGTGGAGGGTGGCGGCGGCGCGCATGAGCTCGCCGTCGGTCTCCCAGCTCGCCTCGACGCCCGCCTGCGGGTCGGCCTCGGGACCGCCGGCCGCACCGAACGAGTTCGGGGTGTAGACGCGGTGCTCGGCCGGGTTGAACCGGTACTGCATCTGACCCTCGTGCATGTAGTTGCGGGTCTCGGCGGCGTGGGCCTGGTTGACCGGCAGCTGGTTGTAGTTGGCGCCGATGCGGTAGCGCTGCGCGTCGGAGTACGCGAAGACGCGGGCCATGAGCATCTTGTCGGGCGAGATGCCGGTGCCGGGCACCTGGTTGCCGGGCGAGAACGCCGCCTGCTCGATCTCGGCGAAGAAGTTCTGCGGGTTGCGGTTCAGCGTGAACGTGCCGACCTTGATGCGCGGGTAGTCCTTCTTCGACCAGGTCTTGGTGAGGTCGAACGGGTTGAAGCGGTAGGCCTTGGCCTCGTCGTACGGCATGACCTGCACGTAGACGTCCCACGAGGGGTGCTCGCCGCGGGTGATCGCGTCGAACAGGTCGCGACGGTAGTAGTCGGCGTCGGATCCGGCGAGCTTCTCGGCCTCTTCGGCGCTCATCGCCTCGACGCCCTGGTGGGAGAGGAAGTGGTACTGCACCCAGAAGCGCTCGCCGGCGGCGTTGACCCACTGGTAGGTGTGCGAGCCGTAGCCGTTCATGTGGCGCCAGCTGCGGGGCAGTCCGCGGTCGCCCATGAGGTAGGTGACCTGGTGGGCGCTCTCCGGCGAGAGGGTCCAGAAGTCCCACTGCATGTCGGCGTCGCGCAGACCCGAGTCGCCGAGACGCTTCTGCGAGTGGATGAAGTCGGGGAACTTCATCGCGTCGCGCAGGAAGAAGGTGGGGGTGTTGTTGCCGACGATGTCGAGGTTGCCCTCCGACGTGTAGAAGCGCAGGGCGAAGCCGCGCACGTCGCGCCAGGTGTCGGGGGAGCCCTGCTCGCCGGCGACCGACGAGAAGCGCAGGAGCGTCTCGCTCTTCGCGCCGGGCTGGAAGACCGCCGCGCGGGTGTACGCCGAGACGTCTTCGGTGACGACGAACTCGCCGAACGCGCCGCCGCCCTTGGCGTGGGGGTTGCGCTCCGGCACGCGCTCGCGGTTGAACGAGGCCAGCTTCTCGACCAGGTAGCGGTCGTGGAGCACGGTGGGTCCGTCGGCTCCGACGGTGAGCGAGTGCGCGTCGCTGGCGACCGGCGTGCCCGTCTGGGTGGTGGTGGCGGGTTTCGTCATGTGTTTCTCCTTCGGCGTGCAGGCGCGACGGACCGTCCCGCCTCGCGGATGCGGAGCGGTGGACGGGCGCGGCGGCCTACGCGGCGTTCTGGCAGCTGGGGCAGAGGCCCCAGAAGGTCACTTCGGCTGTCTGGACGGTGAACCCTCCGGTGGAGGAGGGGGTGAGGCACGGCGCCTCGCCGACGACGCAGTCCACATCGGCGACCGCCCCGCAGGCGGTGCAGACGATGTGGTGGTGGTTGTCGCCGATGCGCCGTTCGTAGAGCGCAGCGGATCCTGCCGGTTCGATCCGGCGGACGAGGCCCGCCGTCGTCAGGTCCGCGAGGATGTTGTGCACCGACTGGATCGACGTGGTCGGCAGCACGTCCGACACCGTGCGGTACACGCGTTCCGCGTCGGTGTGGGCGAGGGAGTCCAGCACCTCGAGCACGGCGACGCGGCCTGCCGTCGCCTTGAGCCCGGCGCTGCGCAGCGCCTGGTCGAGGGTGGTCTCCATGTCTTCGACCCTACCCGGTGTTTTGAATGACTCAAAACAACGGCGTGTCGTGGCGTGTCGTCTCCGCGGCGCCTCCGGGGCGGCGGAGAAAGGTCAGGACAGGCGGATGCTCTGCCGCAGCCGCGTGCGGATGTCGAAGAGCTCGTTGCCGCCGATCACGCGGGTGCCCGGGGGCCCGGACCGCAGAAGCGCAGGCAGCACGCTGCGCCGCACGACGAACACCGGCAACCCGCGGATGCTGCCGAGAGGCGTGACGGGAAGGGCGAGGTCGTCATCGGGGAGAACGACGATCGCGCCGCTGAACCGCACCCGTGCCGCGCGCGCCACCGCTCGGATCTGGGCGAGCAGGGCGGTCACCGGCGCACGATGCCCGAGGCTCGGACCGGTGATCTCGCCCCGGCGGAACCCCACCACCCCGCCGACGTCGATCGACATGACCCCGTAGAGGCCCGAGGGACCCAGCACGACGTGATCGAGCCGGTCGGAGGCATCCGTCGGGGCGCGCTCGGCGGTGCGCGGGCCCCCGACCTCGACCGCGACCCCGTGCCAGAGCGTGAAGCCCATGCCCAACCCGGAGAGCGCGCGCGCCGTGGCCTC
>DAMDKH010000101.1:0-7304 GCA_032099965.1 Microbacterium sp. | reverse complement strand
CGGCGAGGCGCCGTCGACCGTCATCCTCTCGGCCTGCGAACTCGGCCGCTCGGCCGTGCGCTGGGGCGAGGAAGCGCTGGGCATGACCCGCGTGTGGCTGCACGCGGGAACGCGCTGCGTGATCGCCGCTCCCGTCAGCGTGCCGGACGACGTGGCGTGCGAGCTGCTCGGGGCCGTCCACACCGACCTGGCGCGCGGCGCCACGCCCGCCGATGCGCTCGCGTCTGCGGCGCTGTCGACCGGGCACGTCGCCCCGTTCCAGTGCCACGGCAGCGGGTTCTGAACTTTTTCCCGACGCGATGTATCAGGTGGATGCCGGTGCGCTCCTGATCTTCGGAAGGTGTCGAGACGAGCGGCTCCGGGATCACCTGGGGTGGGAGGGCGCTGTCGACCGGACGAGGCCGCACTGGGGACGGCGGACTCGACCACCGGCACCGACTGCTCAGAGGGCCCGGCGATGGGGACGCCGGGCCCTCGTGCATGCCCGCCCGTCGGGGCCGGGTGGAAGACTGGGGGCATGAAGATCGTCGTCATCGGAGCATCCGGAAGCATCGGGAAAGTCGTCGCCGATACGTTCGCCGGCCGTGGTCACGAGGTGGTGCGGGCGTCGCGCAGCGGCGACGTCGCGGTCGACCTCGCGGATGCCGCATCCGTCGCCCGCCTGTTCGAGACCGCCACCGGGATCGATGCGGTCGTCGTCGCCGCGGGATCCGTGCCGTTCCGGCACCTGACCGCTCTCGACCGCGACGACTACACGGCCGCCTTCCTCGGCAAGGTGCTGCCGCAGCTCGACGTGGTGCGCCACGCGCTCACCCACCTGAACGACGGCGGCTCGGTGACCCTGACGAGCGGCGTGCTCTCGCGAGAACCGATCGCGACGGGCGCGGCGGCGGCGATGGCCAACGGCGCGCTCGAGTCGTTCGTGATCACCGCGGCGGCGGAGGCCCCTCGGGGCATCCGCATCAACGCGGTCTCACCCGACGTGCTCGAGAACTCCCCCGGGTACCACGACCTGTTCGCCGGACACCGCCCGGTGACGGATGCCGAGATCGGCCACGCCTACACCCGCGCGGTCGAAGGCCTGGTCACCGGCACGACGATCGTCGTCTGACCCGGCGCGTCGGCTCGGGGGTCAGCGACCCTCGGCGGCCTCGGTGTGGTGGCGGATGACCTCGGCGACGACGAAGTTGAACCACTTCTCGGCGAACTCGGGGTCGAGGTGAGCGTCTTCGGCGAGCGCGCGCAGCCGGGCGACCTGCTGCTCCTCGCGGCCGGGATCCGACGCGGGCATCTCGTGCTCGGCCTTGAGGTGCCCGACCTGCTGCGTGGCCCGGAACCGCTCCGCGAGGAGGAAGATCAGCGCGGCGTCGATGTTGTCGATGCTGGCGCGCAGGCGCAGCAGCTCTGCCTTCGGGTCGTCGGGGGCGCTCATCCTTTTACTCTAGGGCCGCCCGCGGCCTGGGACCGGATGCCGCCTGCCGCTATCGTGTGCACATGAGCGACGACAGCGCCCCGGCCTCCCGGGCATCCGACGACGCCGCCTCCCCCGCATCCGCATCCTCCCCCGCATCCGCCTCGACACCCGCATCCGCGGCAGACCCGCGCTCCGGTGCGGTGCTCCCCGCGGAGTCCCCCGGCCCCCGGGCTTCCGCGCACACGGAACCCGAGCCCGCCGAACGGGAGTCCGTCGCCGAGGTGCGCGCGGAGCCGGTGCCGCCGTCGGCGACGTCCGCCGATGCAGGCTCTCCGGGCCGCGCGCTCTGGATGCGTCGCGACCGGCCCTTCGTGTTCGGATTCCTCGTCACCCTCGGCGGCCTCGGGGCGCTCGTGCTGGGCCTGGCGATCACGAGCCTGTCGACGGTGCTGATCTACATCGCGCTCGCGCTGTTCGCCGCCCTCGGCCTCGACCCGGCGGTGCGATTCCTGGAACGGCGGCGGCTCTCGCGAGCGCTCTCGGTCGTGGTGGTCATCGCCGCGCTGATCGTCGTCGTCGCCCTCGTGCTGTGGACGATCCTGCCCGTGGTGATCGAGCAGATCGCCAGCTTCGTGCGCTCGGTGCCCGGCATGATCGGCGACTTCCAGCGGAGCGACCTGTACCGCGCCCTCGACGACCAGTTCGGCGACCAGTTCCAGGGTCTCGTCGGCGACGTGCAGTCGTTCCTCACCGACCCCGGCAACATCGCCAGCATCGGCGGCGGGGCGCTGCAGCTCGGTGCCGACATCGCCACCGGCATCTCCGGGGTGGTCGTCGTGCTCGTGCTCACCCTGTACTTCGTCGCCACCCTGCCGACGATGAAGAAGGCGCTGCTGCGCCTGGTCCCGGCGCACGACCGCCTGCGCACCAGCGACATCACCGACCAGATCACCGATTCGGTCGGCGGCTACGTCATGGGGATGGTGGTGCTGGCGTTCTGCAACGCCGTCCTCGCGTTCCTGCTGTACATGTTCCTCGGGCTGCCGTTCCCGCCCCTGATGGCGACGGTCGCGTTCTGCATCACCCTCATCCCGCTCGTCGGATCCGTGCTGTTCTGGGCCATCGCCACCGGCCTCGCCCTGTTCACCGACCCGGTGTCGGCGCTGATCTTCGCCGCGGTGTACCTCGTCTACATGCAGATCGAGGCCTACGTGCTCACGCCGCGCGTCATGAACAAGGCGGTGTCGGTCCCCGGATCGCTGGTCGTCATCGGCGCACTCGCCGGCGGCACGCTCCTCGGACTCCTCGGTGCCCTCGTGGCCGTCCCCGTGACGGCCTCGCTCCTGATCATCGTCAAGCAGGTGTGGGTGCCGCGTCAGGACGCCCGCGTCTGACACCCCCGTCGGGCTCCTGCGCCTGACACCTGCACGGGACGCCCGCAGGGGATGCCCGCCGGGGACGCCCGCCGGGGATGCCCGCAGGGGACGCCCGCAGGGGACGCCCGCAGGGGACGCCCGCAGGGGACGCCCGCAGGGGATGCCCGCAGGGGATGCCCGCAGACGCAGAGGTGCCCGGACCCACCGGGCCCGGGCACCTCTTCCGACGGTCGGATTCAGACCAGACCCTGGTCCTCGAGCCACGTCTTCGCGATGTCCTTCGACGACTGCTGGTCGACGGTGCTCTTCACGTTCAGGGAGACGAGCTCCTTGGCGGTGAGCTTCGCGTTGACCTCGTTCAGCACCTCGCTGACCTCGTCGGCGATGTCGCTCGAGACGATCGGCACGACGTTCGACGAGATGATGAGGTTCTCCGGGTCTTCGAGGGCGATGATGTCCTCGGTCTCGAAGGCCGGGTCGGCGGTGTAGATGTCGGCGACCTGGATCTCGCCGGCGAGAAGCGACTCGAGCGTGCTGGGGCCGGTGGCCGAGAACTTCAGGTCGACGTTGTAGACCTCCTTGGCCGCGGCCGGGCTGTACGGGCGCTGCTCGAACTCCGGCGCCGCACCGATCGTGACCGGGGTGCTGACCTTGGCGAGGTCGGCGATCGAGGTGACGCCGTTCTCCTCGGCGAAGCTCTTCAGCACCGTGTAGGTGTCCTGGTCGGAGGCCTCGGCGTAGTCGAGAGCGGTGAGCTCGTCGGGCAGCGCCTCCTGCAGCGCGGCGTACACGTCGTCGGGGCTGGTCACGTCGACGCCGTCCTTCGAGAGGTACTCGAGCAGGCTGCCCGTGTACTCGGGGAAGACGTCGATCGCGCCCGACTCGACCTCGGGCATGTACGCGTCGCGCTGGCCGATGTTGAGCTTCTTCTCGACGTCGAATCCGGCGTTCTCGAGCGCCTGGGCGTAGATCTCGGCGATGATCTCGTTGGAGTAGTACGCCTGCGAGCCGACGACGATCGTGTCGTTGCCGCCCGCGTCGGAGCCGCCGTCGGAGGGCTCGTCGAGCGGGTTCCCTCCGCCGCTGCAGGCGGAGAGGGTGAGTGCGGCGGCGGCGACCAGGCCGACTGCGAACGCGGAGCGCTTGCCTCGTGCTGTGAACATGGGATTCCTCTTCTCTGGGACTGCGGGGACTGTGAGTGCTGGGTGTGGGGGACGACGACGCTCAGGCGGGCGTGGACGCCGTGACCGGCGCGGATGCCCGCGGCGAGCGGCGGCGGGAGGCGCGGCCGTCGGTGCGCAGACCGGCCGGGACCGCGGCGTGCTGCGCGGCGGCGAGCACGAGGTCGACGATGAGGGCGAGCACCGCGACGATGATCGCGCCGCCGAGCACCTGGTCGAAGCGTCGCAGCGGGATGCCCTGGATGATCGGCCAGCCGAGCCCGCCGAGGTTCACGTAGGCGGCGATGGTCACCGTGGCGATGACCTGGAGCAGAGCGCCGCGGATGCCTCCGACGAGCAGGGGGAGACCGAGCGGGACCTCGACCTTCCAGAACACCTGCCACCCGGTCATTCCCATGGCCTTCGCGGCGTCGAGGGTGCGGCGGTCGATCGCCTCGAGCCCCGTGTAGGCGCCGGCCAGCAGCGACGGGATCGCGAGGAGCACGAACGTGATGATCGCGGCCTCCGGGATGCGCAGCACCCCGAGCAGCAGCACGAGCAGCACCATGAGTCCGAACGACGGGATCGCTCGTGCGGCGCCGGAGACCGCGACGGCGATCTCGCGGCCCCGACCGGTGTGGCCGATGAGCCAGCCGACCGGGATGGCGATGGCCGCGGCGATGAGCACGGAGATCGCGGTGAGCGAGAGGTGCTCCGCGAGCAGCTTGGGCAGGGCGTACGTGCCCGTCCACTGCTCGGGCGCGAACATCCACACGAAGGCTTCGACGAAGAGGTTCATGCGGGCCCCCCGACGGCGAGCGCCCGGGCGGCGGCGGGCTTCGACGCGGCGCGCGTCCATGGCATGAGCGCGCGACCGATGAGCAGCAGGATCAGGTCGATCACGAGGGCGATGACGACGACCGCGATGACACCGGCGAAGACCTCGGCGATGATGCGCCGCTCGAGCCCGTTCGTGAAGAGGTAGCCGAGGTTGGTGACGCCGATGAGGATGCCGACGGTGGCCAGCGAGATCGTACTCACGGCGGTGACCCGCAATCCGGCGAGGATCACCGGCCCGGCGAGGGGGAACTCGACGGCCCAGAACCGCCGGAACGGGGCGAAGCCGGTCGCGGTGGCCGCCTGGCGCACATCGTCGTCGACCGAGTCGAGTCCGTCGGAGACGGCCCGCACGAGGATCGCGACGGCGTAGATGGTCAGCGCGATCACGAGGTTGGTCTCGCTGATGGCCGAGTACCCGAGGGTCGCCGGCAGGAGGATCAGCAACGCCAGGGAAGGGATCGTGTACAGCAGGCCGGTCAGCACGATGATCGGTCCGCGGACGAGCCGATAGCGCCACGCCACCCATCCGAGGGGGAGCGAAAGCACGAAGCCGAGCACGATCGGCACGATGCTCTGCCGCAGGTGCACCCCGGTGAGCTCGAGGATCATCCCGACGTTGTCGACGACCCAGTTCACGTCGACCCGCCGCCCCGCACGGCGTCGAGGGCCGCGGCATCCGGACCGGCCAGAGGACCGTCGGCGTGCTCGGTGCCGCTCACGAGCGCTCCCTGCGTGCGCCCCTCCGAGTCGACCACGACCGTGCCCTGCGGCGTCTGCTTGAGGTGCAGGGCGCGGCGGCCGCGATCGGCGCCGATGAACGAGGCGACGAAGTCGTCTGCCGGCTTCTCGATGATCTCGCTCGGCGTTCCGACCTGCACCACGCGGGCGCCCTTGTCGAGGATGACCACCTGGTCGCCGAGGAGGAACGCCTCGTCGATGTCGTGCGTGACGAACACCACCGTCTTGTCGAGCTCACGCTGCAGCCGCAGGGTCTCCTGCTGCAGATCGGCGCGCACGATCGGGTCGACCGCCCCGAACGGCTCGTCCATGAGCAGGATGTTCGGGTCCGCGGCGAGCCCGCGGGCCACGCCGACGCGCTGCTGCTGGCCGCCCGACAGCTGGCTGGGGTAGCGCTCGGCCAGCCGCTGATCGAGGCCGACCGTGTCGAGCAGCTCCCGGGAGCGCTGATGCGCCTCGGCCTTCTTGACCCCGTTCAGGCGAAGCACGGTCGCCACGTTGTCGATGACCGTGAAGTGCGGCATGAGCCCGGAGTTCTGCATGACATAGCCGATGCGGCGCCGCAGCTGCACCGGGTCGCCGCCCAGCACGCTCTCGCCGTCGATCTCGACGTCGCCCGAGGTCGGCTCGACCATGCGGTTGATCATGCGCAGCAGGGTGGTCTTGCCGCATCCCGACGACCCCACGAACACCGTGGTCTTGCGCGACGGCAGCACCAGGCTGAAGTCGTTCACGGCCACCGTGCCGTCGGGGAACTGCTTGGTGACGTTGCGGAACTCGATCATCGCTGTTCTCCCGTCGGGGGATGGATCGGCGCGGGCGACGATGCGCGAGCGGTCAGGCCGAGACCTCGACGCCCGGGGCGAACGCCACGTAGCCCGAGAAGTCTCCGCCGACGCGGTCGAAGGCGGACGGGTACGGCTCGGGATAGGACCACGCGAGATCCTTGTGCAGCTCTCCGCCGGCCTCGACGGAGTAGTACTGGCACACGCCCTTCCACGGGCAGGTGTACGGCGTGGGGCTTTCGACGAGGACACCGGGCGCAATCGATGCCGGCGGGAAGTACCAATTGCCCTCGATGCGGTAGAGGTCGCTCTCGTCGGCCTCGGCGATCACGGTTCCTGCGAGTACAGCCTTCATGTTCTGCCTCCTGGGATGTGGGTTAGAGCGTATAAGAGGGTGCCGACATCGTGCCGCGCCTTGCGGTCGACGGTGTCAATGTGCGAAACATTCGCCCCGCACGGAGAACTCCCCGCGGCCCCTGTTCGGAGCCGCGGCCGAATCGGATCGGATGCCGCGCCGCACACCAGACCGCCCGATCACGCCGACCCGCGTCCGTACGTCTCGAGCAGCCGCAACCAGACCTCGCTGACCGTCGGATACGACGGCACGGCGTGCCAGAGCCGCTTGATCGGCACCTCACCGACGATGGCGATGGTCGCCGCCTGCACGAGCTCCGCCACCTCCGGGCCGACGAAGGTGGCTCCCACGACGACATCCCGCTCGGTGTCGACCACGAGACGCGCCTGCCCCTCGAAGCCGTCTTCGTACAGGCTCGCGCCCGCGACGCCGCCGAGGTCGTAGTCGACCGCCCGCACCGGGAGCCCGGCGGCCGTCGCCGCCTCCTCGGTCAGCCCGACCGATCCGACCTCGGGGATCGAGAACGTCACCTGGGGCGCGGCGGCGTGATCCGCGGTGGCGGCATGGCGGCCCCAATCGCCGGCATCCACGTCCTCCCCGAGGGCCCGGGCCGCGATCACATCGCCCGCGGCCCGC
>DAMDKH010000100.1:0-7432 GCA_032099965.1 Microbacterium sp. | reverse complement strand
ATCCCAGGGCCTGCGTGTTCGGGCGCCGAGGGAAGGGCACCTTGTCGACGATGAGCAGCTCATAACCCCGCTCCGGCACCAGGCGCGCCTCGAGGCCCTCGGCGGTGCCGAGCACACGCACCTGGTCGGCCGAGTCGCGCGCGACCAGTCCGTCGGCCACGGCGAGCAGGGGGTTCACATGACCGGCGGTACCACCGCCGGCGAGAAGGTACGAAGTCACCGGGAGACCCTACCCCGGGCCGGCCGGGAGGACGCCCGCAGGGGCGGGGCGGCCTTTTCGGTCGAAGGGATCGTGCGCGCGAAGGCGAGCAGCACTCCGCACGCCAGCAGCACGGCCAGCAGCGCCGTGCCACCCTGCGACATGAACGGCAACGGCACGCCCATCACGGGGAAGACGCCGATCACGACGCCGATGTTCAGCACGGCCTGACCCGTGATCCACACGGTGATCCCCCCGGCCGCCACGCGGATGAAGGGGTCGTCGGTCTTGCGGATGATGTGGAACGCCCCGACCGTGAAGAAGGTGAACAGCGCGAGGACCACGACGCATCCGATGAGGCCGAGCTCCTCACCCACGATGGCGAAGATGAAGTCGTTGCCGGGCGCCGGCAGCCATCCGTACTTCTCCTGCGAATTGCCCAGCCCGAGGCCGAAGACGCCGCCGTTGGCCATGCCCCAGATGCCGTGGATCGACTGATAGCAGTCGGTGTTGTAGAGGGCCATGTCGTCGCAGTTGGCCGTGATGCGTCGCATGCGGTCGGCGCTCGACAGCGCATATCCCAGCACCGCGACGATCCCGAGGACCACCGGGATGATGAACAGGCGGAGCTTCACGCCCGAGAAGAAGAGGCACCCCAGCAGGATGAGCACGAGCACCATCGCCGTGCCGAGGTCCTTGCCTGCCAGCACCGTACCGATCGCCAGGGCCCCCACGGGCACGACGGGGATGAAGACGTGATGCCAGGTGCCCAGCATCGCGTGCTTGCGCTGCAGCACGAAGCCGATCCAGAGGGCGAGGGCGAGCTTCAGGAACTCCGACGGCTGCATCTGAAAGCCGGCGATCTGGATCCAGTTCCGGTTGCCGCCGTCCGCCACCCCGAGCGGGGTGAAGACCAGCAGCTGCATCACCACGGCGCCGAACAGCGCCGGCCACGCCAGACGCTTGAGGAAGCGGACCGGCAGGCGGCTGATGAGGAACATCAACGGGACGCCGAGCAGGGCGAAGATGCCCTGGCGGAGCGCACCGCTCATCGGATTGGCGCCGCTGGCCACGGCGGTCGCGCTCGTGGCGGACAGCACCATGACGAGGCCGAAGACGGTGAGGAGCAGCGCGGTCGATGCGATCAGGAGGAACTCGCTCGACACCGGCGTGAACCGGCGTCCGAGAGACACCCTCGCGGCGAGACCGCCCGATTCAGAGCCCGGAGGGCGAGTCACCTGCGTCATCGGCACTCCCCCGCTCGATCCATTCGCGCACCGCCTCGGCGAAGCGATGACCACGGTCCGCGTAGCTGGAGAACTGATCGAACGATGCCGCCGCCGGGGCCAGCAGAACCGTGCCCTCGCCGTCGACGATCCCCGCCGCGATCTCCACGACACGTCTCATGACCTGTCCAGTGTCGCCAGCATCCACCTCGAACACCGGCACCGCGGGCGCGTGTCGTTCGAATGCCGTCACGACGGCGACGCGATCGACGCCGATGACGACGGCCGCGCGGGCCGACCCGCCCACGTCGGCGACCAGATCGGCGATGTCGACGCCCTTCAGATCTCCCCCGACGACCCAGACCGCGCCCGGGTAGGCGCGGAGAGACGAGGCGGCAGCGTGCGGGTTGGTGGCCTTGGAGTCATCGACCCAGGTGATCCCGGCGTGCCGGGCGACGACCTCGATGCGGTGCGGATCGAGACGGAAGGTCTGCAGCGCGGAATGGATCGTCTCGGGCTCGATGCCCAGCGAACGGGCCAGTGCACTCGCGGCGAGGATGTTCTGCACGATGTGCGGTGCCGCGAGTCCGACGCGCTGGAGGTCGGCGACGGTCGTCAGCTCGAGCGCGCTCCGCGCCCGATCGTCGAGGAAGGCCCGATCGACGACCAGACCCTCGACGATCCCGAGATCGCTCGGGCCGGGGGTGCCGAGATCGAAACCGATGGCGCGCGCGCCTTCGACGACGTCGGCCTCCTCGACCATGCGGCGCGTGGCGACGTCGGCCTTGTTGTAGACGCACGCGACCCTCGTGTTGCGGTACACGAGCGCCTTCGCGTCGCGGTACGCCTCGGCGCTGCCGTGCCACACGAGGTGATCGTCGGCGAGGTTCAGGCACACGGCCGCATACGGGGTGGGCTGGCCCTCCGCAGCGGACAGACCGAGGTACCAGAGCTGGTGGCTCGAGAGCTCGACGACCAGCACGTCGAAGCCCGCGGGATCCCGCACGGCGTCGAGGACCGGCACGCCGATGTTGCCGCACGGAGCGGCGCGCAGCCCGCCGGCGACGAGCAGGGTCGCGGTGAGCTGCGTCGTCGTGGTCTTGCCGTTCGTCCCGGTGATGAGCATCCACTCGGCGGGCGTACCGTCCGCGCGGAGAACCTTGTCGCGGACGCGCCAGGCGAGTTCGATGTCGCCCCACAGGGCGATCCCCTGCTCCTGCACCCAACGGATCACGGGGTGCGCCGGGGCGAACCCGGGTGACGCGATGACGACCTCCGGCGCGAATTCGCGCAGCGCGTCGGGCACGTCCTCCAGCGGATCAAGTTCGAGCCGTGCTCCGATGACCGGCAGGAGACGCTCGTACTCCTCCGCCGCGGACGCCGAGACGACGAGCACCTCCGCCCCGAGCTCGGTGAGCGTGTCGGCGACGGAGAACCCCGTCATGGAGAGTCCGAGGACCGCGACCCGCAGACCGCGCCAGTCGGCATGCCAGCTCGTCAGGGTCTGCAGGCGCTGCTCAACCGACACGGGTCAGCCACTCCACGTAGAACAGGCCGACCGCCGACACGGCGAGGAGTCCGGCGATGATCCACAGGCGCACGACGATGGTGACCTCGGCCCAGCCCCGCATCTCGAGGTGATGGTGGAACGGGCTCATGAGGAACAGCCGCTTGCCGCGCGTGAGCTTGAAGTACGCCCGCTGCAGGATCACGGATCCCGACGAGAGCACGAAGACGCCGGCGATGACGAGGAGGAGCAGCTCGGTGCGGGTGAGGATCGCGAGAGCGGTGATCACGCCGCCGATCGCCATGGATCCGACGTCGCCCATGAACACCTTGGCCTTGGGGGCGTTCCACCAGAGGAAGCCGATGAGCGCCCCGGTGAACGACGCCGCGATGATGGCGAGGTTGAACGGGTCGCGCACCTCGTAGCATCCGGCGATGGCGTCGATCTCCACGCTGATGCAGGACTGCTTGTACTGCCAGAAGGAGATGAGGCTGTATGCGCCGACGACCATCACCCCGGCGCCGGCTGCGAGACCGTCGAGGCCGTCCGTGAGGTTGACGCTGTTGGAGGTCGCGACACCGATGATCGCGATCCAGACGAGGTAGAGCACCCACCCGGCCACCACGCCGAAGGCGAAGAGGTTGAGCCAGCTGAGGTCGCGGAACAGCGAGATCGACCCGCTCGCCGGGGTCTGGTCGAAGCTGTTCGGGAAGTTCAGGGCCACGATCCCGAAGGGGATCACGACGATGAGCTGCCCGATGATCTTGCGCCACCCGGAGAGCCCGAGACTGCGCTGACTGCGCACCTTCATGTAGTCGTCGACGAATCCCACGGCGCCGAAGCCGACCATCAGCCAGATGACGAGGAGCGCCGAGAGCGCCGGCACGCCTCCCCCGACGTAGACGCCGGTGAAGTAGCCGATGATGGTGCCGACGATGAAGATCACGCCGCCCATGGTCGGGGTGCCCCGCTTGGCCTCGTGGCTCGGGTTCTCCATCGCCTCGGGGGTGCGGATGACCTGCCCCCACCCCCACTTCCGGAACAGACGCAGGAAGACCGGCGTCAGGAAGAGGGTGAAGGCGAGCGAGATGGCCGCCGCCATGATGAGTGACCTCACGAGAACAATTCTCCCAGACGATCGCCGAGATGCCGGAGGCCCACGGAGTTGGATGACTTGACGAGCACGCGATCGCCGTCGCGCAGCTCGGAGCGCAGGTACTCGAACGCCGCGTCCTGATCAGGCAGGTGCACGGCCTCGCTGTCCCACGAGCCCTCGCCGACCGCGGAGAGGTACAGGCGACGCGCCTCCGGCCCCACGACGACGATCCGGCGGATGTTCAGGCGCACGGCGAGCAGACCGATGCGGTCGTGCTCCTCTCCGGCGCTCTCACCCAGCTCGCTCATCGCGCCCAGCACGGCCACGGTGCGCTCGTCCGGACCCGTGATCTGCGCCAGCGTGCGCAGGGCGGCGGCCATGGAATCGGGGCTGGCGTTGTAGGCGTCGTTGATGATCCGCACGCGCTCGTTGCCCATCGGCTGCATGCGCCAGCGCTCGGCGATCTCGACGGTCTCGAGGCGTGCGACGGCATCCGCGGCCGACACCCCCAGCACGCGCGCCGCGGTGATGGCGGCCAGGGCGTTGGTGATGTGATGCGCGCCGAGCACGCGGAGACGCAGCGGAAGGCTCTCGCCCCCGGCCTCGATGACGCAGCTCGTTCCGGATGCCGACACCTCGATGTCGCGCGCGCGGACATCGGCGGCGGTCGTCTGTCCGAAGCCGACGACCGACATCCCGCGGGATTCGGCGAGGTCGCGCATCGCGGCGACGCGGGCGTCGTCGAGGTTGAGCACGGCGGTACCGGTCGGCGACGCGGCGGCGACGAGCTCGGCCTTTGCTTTCGCGGTCGCCTCGATGCCGCCGAAACCGCCTGCGTGGGCGAGTCCGACCATGAGCTCGACGACCACGTCCGGCTCGACGAGCCCGGCCAGCCGCGCGATGCTGCCGGGGCCGGCCGCTCCGAACTCGCTCACCAGGAAGCGCGTGGTCTCGGCGACCCGCAGCATCGTCACGGGCGCGCCGACTTCGTTGTTGAACGATCGGATCGGTGCCACCGTCTCGCCCTCGTCCGCCAGGATGCGGGCGAGGAAGTTCTTGGTCGTGGTCTTGCCGTTGGATCCCGTGATCCCGACGATGCGCAGCCCGCCGCCCGCGCGCACTCGGCGGACCACCTCGCGCGCCAGGGCTCCGAGCGCGGCCACTGCGTCGGGAACGACGATCTGGCTCAGCGGCTCGTCGACCGGGTGCTCCACGATCGCGAGCGTCGCGCCCGCCTCCCGTGCGGCGCCGACGAAGCGGTGTCCGTCGGTCTCGGCGCCGGGCTTCGCGACGAACACCGAACGCGGACCCACCTCGCGGGAGTCCGTGTCGACGACGCCGTCCACGATGGTCTCGGGCGTGTCCGTTCCGGACAGGCGCAGCTGACCGCCGACGGCGTCGGCGACTTCAGCGAGCGACAGGGCGATCATGACATCTCCAGGCGCGGCTCACGCCGACTACTCGAACTTGGGCAGCAACTCGTCCATCGGGGTGGAGGACGGCATCACGCGATAGGTCTTCATGACCTGCGTCATCGCCTTCTGGAAGGCGGATGCGGTCGCTGCGGACGATACAACCTTAGTCGGCTCATCGAGGGTCACCATGACGACGTACTGGGGGTCGTCGACCGGAGCGAAGCCCACCATGCTGGTGAAGTACACACCCTGCTTGTACCCGCCGTTGCCGTCCGGCACCTGCGCGGTACCGGTCTTGCTGGTCACGCGGTACCCCGGCACCTGGATGCGTTCGGCGTTGCCGCCCTGCACGGCGACGTTCTCGAGCATCCGCGTGAGGTCGGCGGCCGTCTGCTCGCTGATGATCCGCTCGTGCGCCGGCTCGGCGGTGTCGACCACGGTGCCGTCGGTGCCGGTGCAGGACTCGACGAGCGACAGGTCGATCTTCTCGCCCCCGTTGGCGATCGCCTGGTAGGCCCCGGCGACCTGCGCGGCCGTGACGGTGAAGTACTGACCGAACGTGGTGGTGTACAGCGACTGGCTGTCCCACTCGCTCACCGGGTGCAGGGTTCCGGCGACCTCGCTGGGGAATCCGATCGTGTCCTTGCCGACGCCGAAGCGCTGCAGGTAGTCGAAGCGCACGTCGGGTCCGACCATGGTGCCGAACTTGGAGAGCGCGACGTTCGACGAATCGATCAGACCGCCGGCCAGCGTGTAGTTGTAGGCGGGGTGGCTGAACGCGTCGTTCACGACGGCGCCGTTGGGGAACGTCTCGCGGGATGCCGCGCTGACGGTGGTCAGCGGAGTGACACCCGCCCCCTCCATGACGGCGGCGGCGGTGATCGCCTTGAAGGTCGAGCCCGGCTCGAAGTCGCGGTGGAAGATCTGGCTGCTCCAGGCCGAGGCCGGGGCGTTCGCGAGGTCGTTGGGGTCGACGGCCGGCCATTCCGCGGCGGCGCGGATCTTGCCGGTCTTCACCTCGACGACGGTGACGGTGCCGCCCTTCGCGCCCTGCTTCTGCGCCTCCTCGGCGATCATCTGCTGCATGTACCAGTTGAGGTCGCTGTTGAGCGTGAGCTGCACCGTGCCGCCGTCGACGGCCTCGACCACGTGCTCGCTGCCCGGGATCACCACGCCGTCCTTGCCCTTGCGGTAGGAGAACTCGCCGTCGGTGGGCGCCAGGCACGACTGGTCCATCTTCTCGATGCCGGACTGCGCCTCCCCCGACCCGTTGAGGAACCCGACGATGTTGCCGGCGACCGCGCCGTTCGGGTACACCCGCGTCTCGCGCGGCTTCATGTGCAGGTACGCGAGCTTCAGGTCGCGCAGCTCGATGTACTGCTCGGTGGTCAGCGAGGTCTTCAGCTCGACGTACTGGCTCGTCGGATCGACGGCCAGCTTGTCTGCCACGAGCGCTCGCACCTCGTCGGCGGTCTGGCCGGTGATCGCGGCGATCTTGGCGGAGGCCTCGGCCCACGGCACCTCGGGATCCTTCTCCTCGAGCTGGGTGATGACGACGGGGCTCAGCTGAGCGTCGTACACGAGCACACTCGACGCGAGCACGGTGCCCTCGGAGTCGACGATCTCACCGCGCTGACCGGCGATGCGGTCGCCCGCGCCGATGACCCCCTGTGAGTCCGCGACGTGCGCGTCGGCGCTCACCACCTGGATGTCGACGAGTCGGATGACGAACGCCACCAGGACGCACAGGATCACGGCCAGGGCGACGACCGTGCGTCGTCGCGGACCGCGGGTGGCGCGTGTCGTCATGTCGTCTCTCCGTTCGTGGTGCTCAGCGGGTGGTGGGAGTGGGGAGGCCGTCGGCGATGGAGAGCGGCAGGTCGTCCGCGGTGTCGTCGGCGGCCGCACCGTCGGCGGCCTCGTCGGTGGCCGCGGCCTCCGCGGTCGGCGGCGGCGTGATCAGGGAGTTGCCCACGGCGCCGGCACCGC
>DAMDKH010000099.1:0-7457 GCA_032099965.1 Microbacterium sp. | reverse complement strand
GTGGCTGAGCGCGTTGGCGGTCGTCGAGGAGGGCGGTGCCGCCGCCGCCGCGCAACGCATCCGTTCGCTGTCACGCGTGCCCGGAGCTCGCCGTGCGGTCGCCGCTCTCGACGAGCTCGCGATCAGGACGACGTGACGCGGTAGACGTCGTACACCGCGTCGATCCGCCGCACGGCGTTCAGCACGCGGTCCAGGTGCACGGCATCGCCCATCTCGAAGACGAAACGGCTCAGCGCGAGCCGTTCGTCGGTCGTCGAGACCGTCGCCGAGAGGATGTTCACGTGGTGCTCGCTGAGCACCCGCGTGACGTCAGAGAGCAGACCGGAGCGGTCGAGCGCCTCGACCTGGATCTGCACCCGGAAGACGCTCTTCGTCGTCGGCGCCCAGGAGACCTCGACGAAACGGTCCTGCTCGCCGCTCAGCGCCTTCACGTTGACGCAGTCCGTCCGGTGGACCGACACGCCGCTCCCCCGCGTGACGAACCCGACGATGGGGTCGCCGGGAACCGGCGTGCAGCACTTCGCCAGCTTGACGAGGATGTCGTTCGCGCCTCGCACGAGCACGCCCGAGTCTCCGGACCGCGGCTCCCGCGTCTGGACGGTGCCCGGCAGATCGATGGTGCCCGTGGTGGTGTCGTTGGCCGCGACCAGCGCCGTGACCTTCTCTAGCACCGACTGGGTCGAGACGTGCCCCTCGCCGACGGCGGCGTAGAGGGCGGAGACGTCTTCGTAGCGCAGCTGCTGCGCCACCTCGGCGAACGAGTCCTGGCTCATCAGGCGCTGCAGGGGCAGGTTCTGGCGGCGCATCGCGCGGGCGATCGCCTCCTTGCCCTGCTCGATCGCCTCCTCGCGACGCTCCTTCGTGAACCATCCGCGGATCTTGTTGCGTGCACGCGTGCTCTTCACGAAGCCGAGCCAGTCCTGACTCGGACCCGCGTCGGGGTTCTTCGAGGTGAAGACCTCGACGACGTCACCGCTCTTCAGCTCGGATTCGAGGGGAACGAGACGACCGTTGACCTTCGCGCCCATCGTGCGATGACCGATCTCGGTGTGCACGGCATAGGCGAAGTCGACCGGAGTCGCGCCGGCGGGCAGTCCGATCACCCGTCCCTTCGGGGTGAAGACGTACACCTCCTTCGCACCGATCTCGAAGCGGAGCGAGTCGAGGAACTCGCCCGGGTCCGCGGTCTCCGCCTGCCAATCCGAGATGTGCGCGAGCCACGCCATGTCGGTGTCCGACGCGCGGACCTCGACCTTGCCGCCGTTCATCCGCTCCTTGTACATCCAGTGCGCCGCGACCCCGTACTCCGCCTGCTGGTGCATCTCATGCGTGCGGATCTGGATCTCGACCGTGCGCCCGGCAGGACCGATGACGGTCGTGTGCAGCGACTGATAGAGGTTGAACTTCGGGGTGGCGATGTAGTCCTTGAAGCGCCCGGGAAGCGGCGTCCACCGTGCGTGGATGGCCCCGAGCACCGCGTAGCAGTCGCGCACGGACGACACGAGCACGCGGATGCCGATCAGGTCGTAGATATCGTCGAACTCGCGACCTCGGACGACCATCTTCTGGTAGACGGAGTACAGCTGCTTCGGGCGGCCGACGACCTTGCCGCGGATGCGGAGGTCACGGAGATCTTCATCAATCTCGCGCACCACCTGCCCGAGGTACTTCTCGCGCTGGGGCGTGCGCTGTGCGATGAGGCTGTGGATCTCGTTGTAGATCTTGGGATGCAGGACCGCGAACGAGAGGTCTTCGAGCTCCGACTTGACCGCCTGGATACCGAGGCGGTTGGCCAGGGGCGCGTAGATCTCGAGGGTCTCCTTCGCCTTCTTCGAGGCCTTCTCCGGCGGGACGAATCCCCAGGTGCGCGCGTTGTGCAGACGGTCGGCGAGCTTGATCAGCAGCACGCGGATGTCTTTCGACATCGCCACGATCATCTTGCGGACCGTTTCGGCCTGGGCGCTCTCGCCGTACTTCACCTTGTCGAGCTTGGTGACGCCGTCGACCAGCATGGCGACCTCGTCGCCGAACTCGGCCGTGAGATCGGTGAGGGCGTACCCGGTGTCCTCGACGGTGTCATGCAGCAGTGCGGCTGCGATCGCCCGCGGGCCGAGACCGAGCTCGGCGAGGATCTGCGCGACGGCGAGCGGGTGCGTGATGTACGGCTCGCCGCTCTGGCGAAGCTGGCCGGTGTGCTTCTCCTTCGCGACCGTGTAGGCCCGCTCGATGACGGCGATGTCCCCGCGCGGATGGTTCGCACGGACCGTCCGGATCAGATTGTCGAGATCGTTGACGCGCGAGGCGCGCGAGAAGATGCGGGGAACCAGACGCCGCAGGCTCGATCCCTGCGCTTGCGACTGTGCTTCCGCCATCCGCTCACCTCCGAATCTCTACATTCTACGCGGGCCCCGAGAGAGCGGGCCCGCCGGGACGCCCTCAGGCCTGGACGGCAGCGCGCTCGCGTGCCTCGCGGATGCGGGCGTCGCGCTCGCGGATCTTGGGCTCGTTCTCGCGGAACAGCGAGTAGAGCGGCGCGGCGACGAACAGCGTGGAGTACGTCGCCACCAGGATGCCGACGAAGATCGACAGCGAGATGTCGGTGAGCGTCTCCGCGCCGAGCCAGAACGAGCCGATGAAGAGGATCGCGCCGACCGGAAGCGCAGCCACGACCGACGTGTTGATCGAGCGCACCAGCGTCTGGTTGACCGCCAGGTTCACGGACTCGCCGAACAGTCGCGTCGACTTCTCACCGTCCTCCGTCGTGTTCTCGCGGATCTTGTCGAACACGACGGTGGTGTCGTACAGCGAGTACGCCAGGATCGTCAGGAATCCGATGACCGCGGCCGGGGAGATCTCGAAGCCCGCGAGGGCGTACACGCCGACGGTGATGACGAGCACATCGAGGAGACCGATGATCGCGGCGGCCGACATCTTCCACGTGCGGAAGTAGATCGCGAGGATGAGGAAGGTGAGCGCGAGGAAGATCGCGAGGCCCCACAGCGACTGCCGCGTCACGTTCTCACCCCACGCGGGGCCGATGAACGAGGACGTGACCTCGGATGCGTCGACCTCGTAGGCCTCGGCGAGAGCCGTCGCGACCTGCTGGGTCTCGTCGGCGCTCATCTGGTCGGTCTGGACGCGCACGTCGCGATTGCTGACGATGACGACCTTGGTCGCCGCCTCGGGAACCACCGACTGCACGGCAGACGTCGCGAGGTCCTGATCCCGGCTGTCGGGAGCCTGCACGGTGAACTGCGATCCACCCGTGAACTCGATCGAGAACTGGATCGGACGCAGGAGCGGCACGAGGGCCGAGCCCACGACCAGCACGATGGCGATGATGAACCACAGCCGGCGCTTGCCGACGAACGGGAAGGAGGTCTTGCCCGTGTAGAGGTTGTTGCCGAACTCGTTCATGGAAGGCATCAGGCGTCCCCCTCGTTCCGGGAGTTGTGGGATCTGTCGGTCGCGAGCGCCTCCGCGCGCTTGCGCTCGGCGATCGTCTGACGACGCTCCGCCTCGCCGCGAGCCCGGACGTTGCGCGCTCCGCGCCCCGTCGTGGTGGACGACGCCTCGCGGAACTGCGAACGGCTGCGGTACACCGCTCCGAGCGACTCGGGATCGAGACCGGAGAGCTTGTGACCGCCTCCGAAGAACCGCGTGCGGGCCAGCAGCTGCATGACCGGATGCGTGAAGATCACGAAGATGAGCACGTCGATGACCGTCGTGAGACCGAGGGTGAACGCGAAGCCCTTCACCGTCGCATCGGCGAGGATGTACAGGACCACCGCGGCCAGGATGTTGATCGACTTCGAGATGTAGATGGTGCGCTTGGCGCGGCCCCATCCGTCTTCGACCGCCGAGGTGATCGACTTCCCGTCGCGCAGCTCATCTCTGATGCGCTCGAAGTAGACGATGAAGGAGTCGGCGGTGAACCCGATGGACACGATCAGGCCCGCGACGCCGGCGAGCGACAGGCGGAAGCCGAGACGCCAGGCGAGGATGCAGATGACGATGTAGGTCAGCACCGCCATCACGCCGATCGACGCGATGATCACCCATCCCAGCGCCCGATACGAGATCAGGGAGTAGATCGCCACGAGGATCAGACCGATGAGACCGGCGATGAGACCGATCTGCAGCTGCTGCGTGCCGAGGGTCGCGGAGATGGTGTCGGAGCTCTGCACGGCGAAGCTGAGCGGCAGGGCGCCGTACTTCAACTGGTCGGCCAGCGTGGTCGCCGACTCCTGGGTGAAGCTGCCGGAGATGGAGGGACGACCGTCGAGGATCAGGCCGTTCATGGTCGGGGCAGAGATGACGACGCCGTCCAGCACGAACGCGAACTGATCGCGCGGCGTGAGGCCGTCGATGCGGTTCTGGTTGAGCCGCTGGCTGACCTTGCCGAACGCGTCGGCACCGTCGGCGTTCATCGTGAGCTGCACGAGCCACGCGCCGCTGCGCGGGTCGCGTCCGCTCGCCGCATCATCGATCGCCGTGCCGTCGAGCTCGACGGGGCCGAGGATGTACTTGCCCTGTCCCTGCTCGTCGCACGCGACGACGGGCTGATCGGCCGGGGCGTTCGCCGCGGTGTTCTCGGGATTCGCGCAGTCGTAGGCGCGGAACTGCGCCTCGAGGGCGGGCGTCACCCAGCTGAGGTCGCTGCCGTCGGTCGGTGCCGCCGTCGGCGTCGCCGGGAGCGACGGGTCGGGGGTCGGGAACGGCGTCTCGTTGCCGTCTTCGCCGACGAACGACGTCGCCGCCGCGGTCGTCGCCAGCACCGGGCGGAACTCCAGCTGGGCGCTGCTCGTGATGCGCTCGCGGGTCTGCGCGTCGGCCTCACCGGGGATCTGGACGACGATGTTCTGGCCGCCCTCGGTGGTGATGTCGGCCTCGGCCACACCCGACGCATCGACGCGCTGCCGGATGATCGACGCGGCCTGGTCGAGCTGCTCCGGCGACGGCGCAGCGCCGTCTTCGGTCTCAGCGCTGAGGACGATCTGCGTGCCGCCCTGCAGGTCGAGGGCGAGTTCGGGTGCCCAGGAGCTCTTCTGGAAGACATGCACGCCGAGGGCGTTGATGCCGAAGAGCACGCCGGTCACGAGGAGCAGGCCGAGGAGGACCCGCCACGCATGACGGACCGGAGAGGATGATGCCACGGGTGTTCCGCTTTCTGAGAGGCCGGACGTCCGGGAGCGCTCGCGCGCCGGGTCTTATTTGTCGTCTGCGTCGCGGTCGAGACGCGCGCGGGTCTCTTCCGGCGTCTCGAAGGCGGGGACGTCGTCGACCACCGGGTCGGCGCCGTCGACGACGCGGTCGGTCGCGACGATGTCGTCTTCGACGACCACGATGTCCTTCGGCTCGACGATGCGCAGGATCGCCTGGCTGTGCACCTCGATCACGACGCCGGGAGCGACCTCGATGGAGGCCGGGTGGTCGAGGTCTTCGGGGTCGTAGGACACGATCGTGCCGTAGATGCCGCCCTGCAGGAGCACCCGCACACCGGGAACCGTCTTCGTCGCCTTCTCCTCCTGCTCGGCCTTCATCTGCTTCTGACGCTTGCGCGTGTTGATGATCATGAAGACGAGCAGGACAGCCAGAAGGCCGAAGAGGATGAGTTCCATGGGGCGGAGCGCCTTTCTCAGGTGCACGCACCAGTGGTTGGGCGCACAGAAGTTCGGGGGAAGTCTTCAGTGATTATAGGTCATGCAGGCGAAGCGTCCCGTCGGGGTGCGGCACCCCGAGGTGCGCGTACGCCTCGGGCATCGCGACGCGTCCGCGGGGCGTGCGCCCCAGGAAGCCGATGCGCACGAGATAGGGCTCGACGACGCTCTCGACCGTCTCGGCCTCCTCGCCCACGGCCACCGCCAGCGTGCTCAGGCCGACGGGCCCGCCGCGGAAGCGGCGCACGAGCGCGTCGAGCACCGCGCGGTCGAGCCGGTCGAGCCCGATGGGGTCGACGTCGTAGAGGTCGAGGGCCGCCCGGACGTCGCCGATCGATGCCTCTCCCCCGCCGTGGACGAGTGCGTAGTCGCGCACCCGCCGCAGCAGCCGGTTCGCGATGCGGGGTGTGCCGCGCGAACGGCGCGCGATCTCGGAGAGGGAGTCGGGCCGCAGCGGCACCCCGAGCACGGCGGCCGAGCGTGCGATGACACGCTCGAGCTCGTCCTCCGCGTAGAACTCCAGGTGACCGGTGAACCCGAAGCGGTCGCGCAGAGGGTTCGGCAGCAGCCCCGACCGTGTCGTGGCCCCCACGAGCGTGAACGGCGCCAGCTCGAGCGGGATGCTGGTGGCGCCGGCTCCCTTGCCCACCATGATGTCGATCCGGAAGTCCTCCATGGCGAGGTAGAGCATCTCCTCGGCGGACCGCGCCATGCGGTGGATCTCGTCGATGAACAGCACCTCACCCGGCAGCAGGCTCGACAGCAGCGCCGCCAGATCGCCGGCGTGCTGGATCGCCGGGCCGCTCGAGAGCCGGAGAGGACGATCGCTCTCGTGGGCGACGATCATCGCCAACGTCGTCTTGCCCAGCCCTGGTGGGCCCGCGAGAAGGATGTGATCGGCGGTGCGCCCCTGGATGCGCGCCGCGTCGAGGAGGAGCTGCAGCTGACCGCGCACCTTCTGCTGTCCGACGAACTCGTCGAGCGTCGCAGGGCGGAGGGCGCCCTCGATCGCGAGCTCCGTCTCGTCGACGGGCTCGTTCGCGTCCAGCGCCTCAGACACGCGCCGGCCCCAGGAGCGCGAGGGTACGTCGCAGGAGCGGGGCGACGGCCGAGCGCTCGGCCTCCGTCGCCTCGGATGCCGTCTGCGCCGCGGCCTCCGCGGCGACCTTCTCCGACCATCCGAGACCCACGAGCGCCGCGGTGACCTGATCGACGACGGAGACGGCGGCCGCGGGAGCTGCGGCGGGCGCTGCACGACGATGAGCTTCGCCGTCTTCGGGCCGATGCCCGAGACGCGGCGGAACGGGGCGTCGTCCTCGGCGGTGACGGCCTCGGCGATCTGGTCGACCGTGAGGTGCGAGAGCACACCCAGCGCCGACTTCGGACCCACCCCGGTGACGCTGATCAGCAGGCCGAAGATCTCCAGTTCGTCGCGCTCGGCGAATCCGTAGAGCGACAGGGCGTCTTCACGCACGATGAGGCTCGTGTGGAGTCGCAGCTCCTCCCCGACGGCGGCGGTGTGCGCCACATCGGCGGGAACGGCCACGGCGAACCCGACACCGCCGACCTCCAGGACCACCTGATCGGCGGTCGCATGCAGAACGGTGCCGTGCAAGGAGGAGATCATCCTCTCAGCCTAGGCCCCGCGTCGTACGTATGTTCGAGCGACACGCTCGGCATCGGCCCAGGCGCGCTGTGCGGGCGTGAGCGCCGCCTCGCCCGAACCCGCGTCCGCCCCCCGACGCCAGGCGTGGCAGAGGGCGATGGCCAGCGCGTCGGCGGCGTCGGCGGGCTGCG
>DAMDKH010000098.1:0-7470 GCA_032099965.1 Microbacterium sp. | reverse complement strand
CCGTCGGAGATCGGCGACGAGTTGCCGGCCGTCAGCGAGCCGCCCTCGGCGAACGCGGGGCGCAGCGCGGCGAGCGTCTCGACGGTCGTCTGCGGGCGCACGCCCTCGTCGGCGGAGACGCGGACGGCCTCGCCCCGACGCTGCGGTACGGTCACCTCGACGATCTCCCCGTCGAAGACACCGGACCCCTGCGCGGCGGCCGCCCGCTGATGCGAGAGAGCGGCGACCGCATCCTGCATCTCGCGCGTGAGACCGTATCGGGCGTTGTGGCGCTCGGTGGACGCGCCCATGCTCTCGTGATCGTAGGCATCGGTCAGGCCGTCGAAGGCCATGTGGTCGAGCACCTCGACCGTCCCGTACGTCCACCCCTCGCGTGATCCCATGAGGAGGTGCGGGGCGCGGGTCATCGACTCCATGCCGCCCGCCACGACGACCTCGGCGTCGCCCGTGCGGATCATGCGGGCGGCGTCGATGACGGCGGTGAGCCCGGAGAGGCAGACCTTGTTCACCGAGTGGGAGGGCACGTCCCACCCGATCCCGGCGGCGATGGCGGCTTGCCGGGCGGCGTTCTGGCCGGAGCCGGCAGCGAGCACCTGTCCGAGGATCACGGCGTCGACGTGAGACGGGTCGACGCCGCCGCGCTCGAGGGCGCCGCGGATCGCGAACGCCCCGAGCTGCGGCGCGGTGAACGCCGAGAGCTGCCCCTTCAACCGACCCTGCGGGGTGCGGGCGGCGGCGACGATGACGATGTCGTGAGGATCCATGGCGTTCAGCCTTTCATTCGGTCTGGCTCGTCGGGAGGATCAACGGCGCTTCGGTGGCTGCGACGACCTGATCCACGGTGACACCGGGCGCGGTCTCGACGAGCACGAGCCCGTCGGAGGTCACGTCGATCACCGCGAGGTCGGTGATGATGCGATCCACCACCCCGCGTCCGGTGAGGGGCAGCGAGCATTCGTCGACGATCTTCGCCGATCCGTCCTTGGCCACGTGCTCCATGAGCACGATGACGCGGGCAGCGCCGTGCACGAGATCCATCGCTCCCCCCGGGCCCTTGACCATCTTCCCGGGGATCATCCAGTTCGCGAGGTCGCCGTGGCGCGACACCTGCATCGCTCCGAGGATCGCCGCGTCGATCTTCCCTCCGCGGATCATGCCGAAGCTCGTCGCGGAGTCGAAGAAGGCCGCGCCGGGGAGCACCGTCACCGTCTCCTTGCCCGCATTGATGAGGTCGGGGTCGACGGCATCCTCGGTCGGGTAGGGCCCGACGCCCAGGATGCCGTTCTCCGACTGCAGCACGACCGTCACCCCCGGGGGCACGAAGTTCGGCACGAGGGTGGGCAGGCCGATGCCCAGGTTGACGTACGATCCGTCGGCGAGTTCGGCGGCCGCGCGGGCCGCCATCTCCTCTCGGGTGAGCGCCATCTCAGGCTCCTTCCGCGGCGACGGTTCGCCGTTCGATGCGCTTGGGGATGTCGGTGCCGACCTCGATGATGCGGTGCACGAAGACGCCGGGGAGGTGGATGGCGTCCGGCGAGAGCTCTCCGGGTTCGACGAGGCGCTCCACCTGCGCGATGCAGATGCGTCCCGCCATCGCCGCGAGCGGGTTGAAGTTGCGGGCCGCCTTCGAGAAGACGAGGTTGCCGTGGCGGTCTCCCGCGACGGCGTGCACGAGTGCGAAGTCCGTGGTGATCGCCTCCTCCAGCACGTACTCGCGGTCGCCGAAGGTGCGCACGTCCTTGGGCGGCGAGGCGACGGCGATCGACCCGTCCGGGGCGTATCGCCGCGGCAGTCCGCCTTCCGCGACCTGCGTGCCCACACCCGTCTGGGTGTAGAACGCGGCGATCCCCGAGCCACCCGCGCGGAGCTTCTCGGCGAGGGTGCCTTGCGGGGTGAGCTCGAGTTCGAGCTCACCGGTGAGGAACTGGCGTTCGAACTCCTTGTTCTCCCCCACGTACGAGGAGGTCATCTTGCGGATCCGGCGCGCTGCCAGCAGCACGCCCAGTCCCCAGTCGTCGACGCCGCAGTTGTTGCTCACGACGCTGAGTCCCGTGGTGCCCTGGGCGAGGAGCGCCTCGATGAGGGCGATGGGATTGCCCGAGAGGCCGAATCCTCCGACGGCGAGCGAGGCGCCATCGGCGATGTCGGCCACCGCGGCGGCGGCGGACGGCCAGCTCTTGTCGATCACGCGTGCTCCTTCGGACGGGCGGTTGTCCCTCCAGCTTCGTCGCACGCCGCGCGTCGCGGGCGGGACATGTTGCGATGTGGACATTCCCGCGGGTAGCGTCCACATCATGGAACGCCAGCCCGCCGTCGTCCCCGGAGCGCAGGCGATCGCGCGTGCCGCACGTCTGCTGCGGCTGGTGTCGAGCGGCGGACCCGAGGGCATGGCGCTGCAGGCCCTCGCACGCAGCGCCGAGCTCTCCCGTCCGACGGCGCACCGCCTGCTGAGCGCCCTGCGCGCCGAGGGGCTGGTGGACCGAGACGACGAGACGGCGCGATGGATGCCGGGACCGGAGCTCTACGTCCTCGGCAACGCCGCTGCGGCCCGCTACGACGTGACGGGCCTCGCCCGCGACGTCGTCCGCTCACTGGCGGTCAAGACCGAGGAGAGCGCCTTCTTCTCCGTCCGTCGGGCCGATGAGACCGTGTGCCTGCTCCGCGAGGAGGGGGCCTTCCCCATCCGCTCCTTCGTGCTGAGCGAGGGCGTCCGCTTCCCTCTCGGGGTGGCGAGCGCCGGCCTCGCCATCCTCGCCTTCCTTCCTGCTCACGATGTGGATGCCTACCTCGAGCGGCATCCCGAACTCGACACGGCATGGGGACGCGCGCACGGCGCCGATCCCCTACGCCGCCGGCTGCGGGAAACGAAGGAGCGCGGATTCGCCGTGAACCCGGGGCTCATCGTCGAGGGGAGCTGGGGACTCGGCGCGGCGGTCTTCGACAGACAGGGTCGCCCGGAGTGGGCGTTGAGTCTGACCGGGGTGGAGTTCCGATTCGGCCCCGATCGGCTGCCGCAGCTGGGGCGCACCCTGCTCGCGCACGCGCACGAGCTGTCGGCGCGCATCGCCGGCTCGCGTCACTGAGCAGGCATCCTCCCTGTTGCATACCAACAGGTATATACTTTGAGGTATGCAACGTCCGGATGTCATCCCGTCGATCGTGCTCTCCGCCTACGCCCTCGGCCGCATCGCCGCCCAGGACGCCGGCAACGACGCCCCCGCCGCCCAGTGGCGCGTACTCAGCCTCCTGGAGCGCCAGGGCGCCGCGCGTGTGGGTGAACTCGCCGCCGCCGCCCGCACCACGCAGCCCGGCATGACCCGGCTGCTCGGCGTCCTCGAACGCGAGGGGTTGGTACGCCGCGCCCCCGATCCGTCCGATTCGCGCGCCGTGGTCGTCGAGGTCACCACGGCCGGTTCGGCGGCGCTCGGGGCGTGGAGAGACGAGTTCCGCCGCACCCTCGCACCGCGGTTCGCCGACCTCGCGGACGACGACTGGCACGCTCTCACCCGCGCCGCCGAGATCCTCGCGACGCACACCGACCAGAACGACCGAAAGGACGCATCCGCGTGACCACGACCCCCACCCCTTCCGTCTGGAAGCAACCCGCACAGGTCTGGGCGGTGGCGTTCGCCAGCGTCGTCGCCTTCATGGGCATCGGGCTCGTCGACCCGATCCTGCCCGCCATCGCGGAGTCGCTCCAGGCCTCCCCCGTGCAGACCGAGCTGCTGTTCACCAGCTATCTCCTCGTCACCGGGCTGGCCATGCTCATCACCAGCTGGATCTCGAGCCGCATCGGAGCCAAGGCCACCCTCCTGGTCGGCCTGGGACTGATCGTCGTCTTCGCCCTGCTGTGCGCGCTCAGCGGCAGCGTCGATGCCGTGATCGGCTTCCGAGCCGGCTGGGGTCTCGGCAACGCCCTGTTCATCTCCACCGCTCTCGCGACCATCGTGGGCGCGGCATCAGGAGGCAGCAGCGCGGCCATCGTCCTGTACGAGGCGGCACTCGGCCTCGGCATCGCCATCGGGCCGCTCCTGGGCGGGCTGCTGGGCGAGGTCAGCTGGCGCGGACCGTTCTTCGGCGTGGTCGCCCTCATGGCCATCGCCTTCGTCGCGGTGCTCGTGCTGCTGCGCGGCGGCGACGAGAAGCGCACTCCCGTGCCGTTCTCCGCGCCGTTCACCGCACTCCGGCGCCCCGCGCTCGCCGTGCTGGCGGTCGCAGCGCTCTTCTACAACATCGGGTTCTTCGTCCTGCTCGCCTTCTCGCCGTTCCCGCTCGGCTTCGGCGCCATGGGCATCGGCTTCACCTTCTTCGGCTGGGGCGTGGCCCTCGCGATCACCAGCGTCTGGGTCGCCCCGTTCCTCATGCGGCGGATGCCCCGCACCCGCATCATCCTGACGGTCCTCCCCCTGCTCGCCGTCGATCTCGTGGCGGCCGGACTCGTCGCCGCGTCCCCCGCCGGACTCGTCGTGTGCATCATCCTCGGCGGGCTGCTCCTCGGCATCATGAACACGGTGCTCACCGAGGCCGTGATGGAGGCGACGGACCTCCCCCGCTCGGTCGCCTCGTCGTCGTACTCCGCCGTCCGCTTCCTGGGCGGGGCCGTGGCACCGCCCCTCGCCGCCCTGCTGTGGCACGCCTTCAACGCGACGGTGCCGTACCTGTTCGCGGCGGCGTCGGTGCTGTTGGCCGCTCTGACGATCCTGCTCGGCCGGCGTGCGCTCGCGCACATCGACGAGCACGCCGATGCGTCCCCCGCCCAAGACGCCCAGGCCATCCTCGTCGGCGACGCGGGCTGACCTATCGCGGGAGTGCCGCCCGCTCGTCGGCGCGACACTCCCGTGATCCACGCCCGATTTCGCACCGCGGCGATCCCCTGGTAATGTCATTCCTCGGTCGGGGTTCTCCCGGGCCACGCACCTCTAGCTCAATCGGCAGAGCAACTGACTCTTAATCAGTGGGTTCTGGGTTCAAGTCCCAGGGGGTGCACGGATCAGCCTCGAAGTCTCTCGCCGGACTTCGGGGCTTTTTCGCGTCCGCACGTCCTTTGACGCGGGAGTTCACATCGAGGGTCGCAGCGCTCACTCCGACTACGCTGTTCGAGTGACCGCGCTTCCCTCCACCCCCGCCTTCCGCGAAGACCTCGAGCTCGCGCTCCGGCTGGCCGATGCCGCCGACGCCCAGTCGCTCCCCCGCTTCGACGCCGGGGACCTGGAGATCTCGGTCAAGGCCGACCGTTCCCACGTCACCGACGCCGACCTGGCCACCGAGCGCGCCATCCGCGAGATCCTCTCGGCCGAGCGTCCCGACGACGGCGTCTTCGGCGAGGAGTTCGGTGCCGAGGGCGACAGCAGTCGGCAGTGGATCATCGACCCCATCGACGGCACGGCGCACTTCCTGCGGGGCATCCCCCTGTGGGGCACCATGATCTCCCTCGCCGTCGACGGCGTGCCCCAGATCGGAGTGGTGAGCATGCCGGCGCTCGATCGCCGGTGGTGGGCGTCGCCGGGCGACGGAGCCTGGACGGGTCCTTCGGCGGCACCGCGACGCCTCCAGGTCTCCGCCGTCGACACCTTCGCCGACGCCGGAGTCAGCTTCCAGAGCATCGCGCAGTGGGCGGGCGCCGGAAAGCTCGACCAGCTCCTCTCCCTCGCCGGCAGCGTCTGGCGCGACCGGGCGTACGGCGACGTGTTCTCCTACATGCTGCTCGCCGAGGGGCGCCTCGAGATGGTCGCGGAGTTCGACGTCAAGGAGTACGACATCGCGGCGGCCGTCGCGATCGTCCGCGAGGCCGGCGGGCGGATGACGTCGTTCGACGGCGAAGACACGATCTCCGCACGGTCCGCGCTCGCCACGAACGGCGTGCTCCACGACGCCTTCCTGGATCTCCTGCACTCCTGACGACCGGAGATCCCCCCATGAACACCCGCCTCCCCGCCGCCGCGATCGGTCTCCTGCTGCTGGTGGCCGCGCTGAGCGCCTGCTCCCCCGGCGCCCCGCGTGCCACGGCGAGTTCGTCTCCGTCGGACGGCACGGTCCCGCACGGCGAGGGGTCGCCCTCCGAGGCGGAACCCGGCGCTCTCGACTGCGCGTCGATGATCTCGGCGGGGACGGTCGACGCCCTCACCGAACAGGGATGGACCGCACAGCCGAAGGATTTCGTCATCGGTGACCTGCACGTGCCGTCCGAGCAGGGGATGCTCTGCTTCTGGGCGGACTACACCGTCGCGTCCGACCACGGGCAGTTCTACGGCTGGGCGACGATCAGCGCGGAGGATGCCGGCGCCGCGCAGGACTCGCTGCTCGCGAACGGCTGGCGTCGGGAGCAGAGCGACGAGGGAGTGCTCGTCACCGAGGATCCCCAGTACGCCATGACGACCGACGACGAGGGCTATGGCATGACCTACCTCTTCGGCGACGGCTGGGTGAAGTTCGCCGACACCCGACAGGGCCTCCTGCTCATCGAGTGGACTCCCTGAGAGCGAGCAGGTCCGCCGCGAGCGCCCGGGCCCTCCGCAGGCGCCCCGAATCCCCGTCGATCCCCTGTTGGGCCACGGCACCCTCGGCGAGGAGGTACAGCAGCTCGGCCTGCTCCGACGCATCTCCCGCCTGCTCGGCCATCAGTTCTTCGAGCCGCGCGCGCACCCGCCGCTTGTGCGCACGCACGACCGCGAAGGCGGGATGCTCGGGGGGCAGCTCGGCCGCCGCGTTGAGGAACGCGCATCCGCGCCCCGAGGTCTCGGCGTCGTCGAGGTAGGCGTCGAAGACGGTCAGCGCGCGGGGCCGAGGCGCCTGCGCGATCCGCTCCTGCCACTTCGCCCACCAGGCGGCGTCCCGGCGCTGCAGGTAGGCCGCGACGAGAGCATCCTTCGACCCGAAACGGTCGTACAGGGTGCGCTTGGTCACCCCGGATTCCGCCGCGATGGCGTCGACTCCCACCGCATGGATGCCGTGTCGGTAGAACAGCCGTGCAGCCGCATCGACGATGCGCGCCGCGGCAGGAGTGAGGTCGTTCGTCATGAGTACGCCTTCCACCGATCTTCACCGATCAGTGTACTCTGGCGGGAACTTCACCGATCGGTAAAGAGGACACGATGCAGACGATCACCCGACGATCAGCGTCTGGCGGCCGCCGGTCTGGCACTGATCGCCACCACCCACGGACTCGCGCGCTTCGCCTACGGGCTCTTCACCCCGGCATTCCGCGCCTCTTTCGACCTCGACGGAGCGACGGTCGGGCTGATCGCCGCGGGCAGCTACGCCGCATACTGCCTCGGCGTCGTGGCGGCGACGATCATCACCCCTCGTCGAGGACCCCGCATGGTCGCGGTGGCCGCCGGCATCCTCGCGACCACCGGCATCGCCGTGATCGGGTCGGCGCAGGATCCCCTCGCTCTGGCGGTCGGCGTCGTCCTCGGCGGGGCCAGCACGGGCGTGGCGTCCCCGGCCCTCGCCGAGGCCGTCACGCTCCGC
>DAMDKH010000097.1:0-7549 GCA_032099965.1 Microbacterium sp. | reverse complement strand
GCGACTTCGCCGACCTGCAGCCCGGCTCCGGGCGCACGGCCGTCGTCGACGACCGCGCCCCGCTGCGCGGGCGTGTCGGCGCGAGCGAGTTCGTCACCCGCGTGGTGCGGGGAGTCGATCCGTCGCGGCCCACGCCGCCGTGGATGATCGCCCGGCTGTCGCTCGCGGGGATGCGGTCCCTGGGCGTGCTCATCGACATCACGAACTACGTGATGCTCGAGCTCGGCCAGCCCTTGCACGGGTACGACCTCGACAAGCTCCGCGGCGGCATCACGGTGCGTCGCGCCGAGCCGGGTGAGAAGCTGACGACGCTCGACGGCCAGGAGCGCACCCTCGACGGCGAAGACCTCCTCATCACCGACGAGTCGGGCCCCATCGGCCTCGCGGGCGTGATGGGCGGCGGCACGACCGAGATGAGCGACGCCACGACGAACGTCCTGATCGAGGCGGCGACCTTCGACCAGACGACGATCGCCCGCACCGCTCGGCGCCACAAGCTGCCGAGTGAGGCGTCCAAGCGCTTCGAACGCGGGGTCGACCCGCTGGTGCCGTTCGTCGCGGCGCGTCGCGCGGCCGACCTCATGGTCGAACTCGCCGGCGGCACGCTCACCGACGAGGGCGGCGCGCTCTTCACCGAGGTCTTCGTCGAGGGCATCCTGCTTCCCCGCGGCTTCGTCGAGGGGCTCATCGGGGTCGACTACCGAGCAGACGAGATCACCGGCGCGCTCGAGATGATCGGAGCCGATGTCGAGACCGTCGACGGCGGGTGGAACGTGATCCCGCCGACCTGGCGTCCCGATCTCACCGACCGGTGGACGCTGGCCGAGGAGGTCGCGCGCATCCACGGACTCGATCGCATCCCGTCGGTGCTCCCCACTCCGCCGTCGGGGCGCGGGCTCACCGCGTTCCAGCACGGGCGTCGCCGGGTGGCGGATGCCCTCGCCGCCGCCGGGCTCGTCGAGACCCCGGCCTTCCCGTTCACGACCGAGGCGCAGAACGATCTGCACGGTTCGGCCTCGGGGGCGCATCTGCCGAGCATCCGTCTGGCGAACCCGCTCGACGGGCAGGCGCCCTTCCTGCGCCGTTCGCTCATCCCCGGGCTGCTGCAGACCGCGCACCGCAACATCTCGCGCGGTCTCACCGACCTGGCGCTCTTCGAGATCGGCACGGTCTTCCTGCCCGTCGAGGGGGAGACCTACGGAACCGACGACGTGCCGCCGCTCGGCCAGCGCCCGTCGGATGAGACGCTCGCCGCGCTGAACGCGTCGATCCCTCCGCAGAGCCGCTATGTCGCGGCCCTGTTCACGGGCAACGTGACGCCGCGTCAGCCGGGCCGTGCGGCCGAGTCCGCCGATCTGTCGGTGGCGCTCGACACCGTGCGTCTCCTGGGTGTCGCCGCGGGTGTGGAGATCGAGGTCGTGCAGGCGCAGCGAGCCGCCCTGCACCCCGGTCGCACCGGCGAACTCCGCGTCGGCGACGAGGTCGTCGGTTATGTGGGCGAGCTGCATCCGTCCGTTGCGGAGGACGCGGATCTCCCGGGTCGCGCGACGGTGCTGGAGCTGGACCTCGACGGGATTCTCGCCCTCGCGGGCGAGCGCACTGTGGCGGCGTCGCTGTCGACCTTCCCTGCCGCGACGCAGGACGTCTCGCTCCTCGTCGCGGCCGACGTGCCCGCGGCCGAGGTCGAGGGGGCGCTGGCCGAAGGAGCCGGCGCGCTGCTCGAATCGGTGCGCCTCGTCGACGACTATCGCGGAGAGGGCGTGGCGGCGGGCGGGAAGAGCCTGACCTTCGCCCTGCGCTTCCGTGCCGACGACCGCACCCTGACGGCGAAGGAGGCGACCGAGGCGAAGCTCGCCGGCGTCGCCGTCGCGGCAGAGCGCTTCGGAGCAGCCCTCCGCGACTGATCACGGATCTCGCTCGAAAGGGGCGTCGCGCGAGAGCGCGGCGCCCCTTCTGCGTTGCGCGTGGGCGATCCCGGGCCTCTTATCCACACCCGCGTTCCGCCGCCACACGATGCAGTAATGTCTTCGAATGAGGACGCGAGATCGGCTCGCGTCGTGATCGGAGAGTGGTCCGCATGGCCAATATGAAGCTCAGCTACGACGAGATGGACGGGTCGGCGAAGGATCTGGATGCGGGGCGTGAGGAGATCACGCAGAAGCTGCAGAGCATGCAGGTGAAGATCCAGGCTCTGGTGGCGTCGGGGTTCGTGACGGATCAGGCGTCGGGGAAGTTCAACGAGGCGTATTCGCGGTACACGACGAGCGCGAACTCGGTGATCGCGCAGTTGACGGAGATCTCGGCGTTCATCTCGGGCACGGCGAACGCCGGTCGCGAGTTCGACGCGCAGATCGCCTCGAAGATCAACTGATCCGATTCGGCTCGTGACGCGGGCGGATCCGTGGAGCGCATGGCTGCGCCCGGATCCGCCCGTCACGGAGGGAGCGAGTACCGATGAAGGTCGACTACGGGACGTTGGAGACCGCCGCTGCGGCACTGAACACCGCGGCGTCGGTGGTGTCGTCGGAGAGCGCCGTACCGGCCGAGCTCGGCGCGGGGGCGTCCGGCCCGGACGGCGGGCACACGGTGGCGGTGACGGAGCGCGGTACGACCGCGACCGCGATGCGGGAGCTCATGGTCGCGCAGAGCAGGGCCTGCACCGAGCTCATCGCGCTGTTCCGCCTGTTCGATGCGCAGATCGCGTCGCAGATCCCAGGAGCGTAGGAGGAAGCCATGACGGCAGGAGATGCGGCACGGGCCGGCGACGCGGGCGCGGTGCGCGATGTGGGCTCCGACCTGCGGGGGCGGATGTTCGGCACCGACGTCGGCACGAAGCTGAACGAGGCGATGGCGGGCTTCGGCCAGCAGTCGGGCAACGCCGTGTGCATCGACCGGACGATGGCGATGATCCAGGCGGCGCTGGCACCGGCCGAACTCACCACTCTGGCCGACCAGACCTGGGGTGATGCGGCCGAGACCCTGGGCGTGCAGATGGAGGACATCGCCACCCGGGCCACGAACGAACGGCTCACGCTGGCCGACGCCACAGCGGCGGAGGCGTCGGCGGAGGACGCGGCGGATCGGTTCGAGTCGACAGGCGACGAGCACGACGACTCCGTCTCCCGCCGGAGCCTGTCGACAGCGGTGAGCGATGCGGGCGATGACGTGTCGGCCTCGACGCAACGCCTCACCGCCTTGGACGAGGAGCGCCGCGGCGCCGACGCGACGGCCACCACGAGCCTGGCCACGGTGTCGTCGCAGTACGTCGCCGCGCGCGTGGCGATCCCCGCGGCGCCGCAGCTCTCGGCCGGGGTGGCGGTATCGGTGTCGATGCCCGACGGCAGCACGCGTTCCGTCACGGCGGTCGACATCGCCGAACTCCAAGACCCGGCGGCCATTCGGGCGATGTGGGATGCGATGACACCCGAGCAGCGGAACACGCTCATCTATGACTTTCCGATGCTCATCGGAAACCTCGAGGGCATCCCGCTCCGAGACCGCAACACCGCGAACCGCATCACCGCCGTCGCTCATCGTGCGGAGGTGGAGAAGCAGATCGAGCTGCTGGGTCTGCTACGCGACCAGGGCGCACGCGAGGACATGGCGCCGCTCATCGAAGACATGAAGAACGAGGTGAAGAGCATCGACGCGATGCTCGGTGACCGCAACGGCGAGCACGCCGATGAGAAGGACGCGAGCGGGCAGAGGTTCGGCGAGTATCTCGTATTCGACGAGAACGGAACACCGGCGACGCAGAAAGGGGTGACCATCGTCGGCTTCAGCCCGCTCCGTGACAGCTACATCACCTATCAGGGCTCACTCGATCCGGTCACCGGAGACGTACCCGACTGGATGAAAGATGTCGGCGTGCTGATCCCGGGCACCACCTCCCGGCTGGCGACTTTCACAGTGGATATCGACCGTTCCAAAGACCTCTTCATGAAGTCCGGAACACGGGCCGCGTACTTCACCTGGCATGGCGCCCCGATGCCGCAATTCGACCTCGACCACCTCGACGAAGCGTCGCGGCGGGGGTTCGCCGATACGGCTGCGCCGCGGCTGGCCGTCTTCACCAACAGTCTGCGGGTGCCAGACGGGTGCGATGTGGTTCCCATCGCTCACAGCTTCGGTGCGGCCGTGCTGGGGGGAGCGGAGTACAGGGGTCTCGAGGCCGACCGTGTGGTCTACGTGGCGCCCGCGGGCCTCGGTCATCACGTCGATGGGATCGAGGACTTCCCGGAGACCGGCGACGCGCCGCACTTCGTGCTGCAGGCACGTTACGACGCGGTCGTCGGCTGGAATCAAGGCGTCTCCGGTCTCGATCGCGGCCACGGCGAAACGGATCCACTCACCGCGGACGGCATCACCCGGCTGGAGACGGGATATCTCGATAGGGACGATCCCGAGGGAGGGACGATCGAGTCCGCAGGCGAGGTCGAGAGCCACAGCACGGTCTTCGCGCCCCGAAGCACCTCGATGTCGAACATCGCCAACGTGGTCGTCGGCAGACCCGTCTCGCTCTACCATCCCGACGACACCCGTCTCGGCGGAGGACGTGTTCCGCGCCGCTATCCCGCCTTCGACACCGGCGTGGAGAAGCCGGAGGAGTTCATCTCTCCGCTGACTTTGGAGGAAGTGGAATGAGTGCTCTCCTTCGGCGGGTGGGCATGGGAGCGATGCTGCTCGTCCTTGCCCCCGTCGTCTTGCTGGGGTGCGGACTGACCGCAGAAGAGAGGATCACCGTGCAGGAGGAGCAGTTGCAGTCCTTCATCAAACGAGCGGATGGCTGGGGGGCGGACATCATTGCGCAAATCCCCGAGGGCGAGGTCGAGCTTCTCTCAGACCCGGCCGGCGGGTCGCGGGGCGCGAACGGGTATGAGCAGTGGCCGCGGCTCTACTACTTCGATCGGATCGTGGTGCTTCGCGCGGATGGCCCTCGCTCGCCGACAGAGGTCGCAGATGATCTGGAGCCGTGGCTGATCGATCAGGGGTGGAGGCGCGCGAAGGACGGCGAGTTCCCGCCAGGGGAGGAGAGTTTCGCGAGGGACTACTTTCAGGACGGCTACCACCTGGCATTGGACATCTACACGGTCGAGCCGCCTCGGGCGCAGTCGCTGCAGATCGCGATCGTGACGCCGACCACCGACCCCGGGCGGAGCTTCGATGAGTGAGCCTCGGGTCAGCGAAGCCGACCGAGCGGATGCCCGCCCCAGCGTTGGACGGGTGGTGGCCTTCGTCGTCTGCGCGATCGTCCCCCTGGTGGCGGCGGTGCCGATGACCGTCCTCGGGCGTTTCCTCAGCTATGCCGGTCTGGTCACGACGCAGGCGGACGTGGTCTTCATGCTGTTCCTGTCGATCGCCTCGATCGGTCCGACCGTGCTCGCGCTCGTATCGATCGTGTGGGGCGCGCACCGGCTCGCCACCGACCGCGCGGCGCCTTTCGCGGTGCCGCTGCTGGGTGCGCTGGCAATGCCGGTGCTCTACTACCTCTGCGCCCTGATTCTCGCGTCATGACTCCTCAGGTTGCGCACGGTCGCGTCCGATTCGTTCGACGCCGCGGGGGTGGGGTGCGCCGACGAGCCGCCGCGCTCGCGGTGTTGACGATCGGGGCGTTTCTCCTGTCGGGCTGCGGCTTGACCGCGGAAGAGCGCATCACGGTGCAGGAAGAGCAGCAGCAGTCGTTCATCGATCGTGCGGATAGCTGGGGAGAGCAGATTACCGACCAGGTGGCGGAAGACGAGATCGAGCTGGTCTCCGACGCGGGTGGGAGCCGGGGCGCCCAAGACGACGAACAGTGGCCGCGGTACTACTACTTCGCTCGAACCGTGGTGTTGCGGTCCGACGGGCCGCGGACGCCGACGCAGGTGGCGGACGATCTCGAGCCTTGGCTCTCGGAGCAGGGGTGGGAGCGCAACGAGGGGCAGGAGTTTCCCGCCTCCCGGGACAGTTTCGAGCGCTACTACTCGCACGGCGAGTACGGACTCACACTTCAGGTGTACACGGAGCCGCCTCCCCGGGCGCAGTCGATCGACCTCACCATCGTGACGCCGACAACCGACGCGGGACGAGACTTCGGCGAGTGATCAGCGCGACGGCCAGTGCCAGCTCGGCCGTTCCAGCGGCAACTGATCGCGCACCTGCGTGCCGAACCCCTCCGACTCCAGCTCGACGACCTCGCCGCCGGCCCGGGCCAAGGCGGATCGCAGGGTCGCGGAGTGCGTGACCACGATCACCTGCGTCTGCGTGGCAGCCTCGGCGAGGAGGGCCCCGAGCGGTGCGATGAGACTCTCGTGCAGGCTGGCTTCCGGCTCGTTCAGCACCAGCAGCGGAGGCGGATCGGCCGGGAGCAGCGCGGCCGTCAGCAGGAGGAACCGCAGCGTGCCGTCGGAGAGCTCGGAGGCGTCGAGCGGGCGTAGCAGCCCGGGCTGCTGCAGCTGCACGCGGAACGACCCGTCCGCCGTCGAGACCCGCACACGCGACCCCGGGAAGGCCCGGTCGACCGCCGTGTCGAGAGGTGCGCCCCTCCCGGCTTCTGCGGTCGTCGCCCACACCGCCGCCAGATCATGTCCGTCGTCGCTCAGCCAACGCGTACGGGTGCCGACCTGTGGCAGCCGGGCGGGCGCCGCGGCATCCGTGCGGAAGTGGTCGTAGAAGCGCCACGACGCGATCCGGTGGCGCAGCGCGACCGTCTCCCAGAGCGCCGTGCCATCGGCCAGGTCGAGCAGCACGCTCTGGCCCGGGCCCATCGACTGCGTCGACGACACCCATCCGTCGTCTCCCCGCACCCGCACGCCGCCGCGCTGCCGATCGATGATGAGCGTGCCCGGGCGTGCGAACGGTCCGGTGAACACCTGCTCGCGCTTGATCTCGGGATCACGCGAGAACAGACTGCGCTGGTCGGCCTGCGGCAGTCCCAGGTCGATGATGTAGCCCAGCTCGTCCGACGCGACCCCGAGTCGCACCGACACGGGACGCGTGCGAACGGTGCCCTGAGCTCCCGCCCCCTGCGGGGTCTCGGGGCCGGCCCAGAGCACGCTGTCGAGCCCGCCCTCCCGCGCGATCGCCGACACCGCGCGTCCGTGTCCCGTCTCGGCGAGCAGCCGCAGTGCCCGGTAGAGGTTGGACTTGCCCGTGCCGTTGGCCCCGGTGATGACGGTGAGCGGATGCAGCGGCACCACCACGTCGACGAGGGAACGGTATCCGGCGACGGCGAGAGTGGTGAGCATGCGGCCATGCTGTCAGACGCGTCCGACATGACGCCGGGAGCGAAGGCGCTATCCGGATGCGGCGGATGCTGATCTCATGGACGTATGACCCGCACCCTCATCCTCGGCGGCACCGGCTGGCTCTCCGGCCGGGTCGCGCACCACGCCCTCGCCACCGGCGGGGAGGTCACGTGCCTGGCTCGAGGTGACCGCCCCGCTCCCGTCGGCACGGTGCTCGTCCCGGCGGATCGCGCCCGACCCGACGCGTACGACGGCCTCCCCGGCGACTGGGACCACGTCATCGACGTCTCCTCCACCGCCGCGCACGTCGCCGCCGCAGTGGC
>DAMDKH010000096.1:7279-7549 GCA_032099965.1 Microbacterium sp. | reverse complement strand
CCCGCCGATCCGTCCAACAGCCACCGCAGCGTCTCGCGCAGCACATCGCCGTCGCCGTCGAGACGCGCGCGCAGCGACCGCACGCCCTCCACATCGGGCAGCGTGCCGAGCAGCGCGAGCGTCTCGGCCACGGGGCGCAGGCCGCTCAACGACTCGAAGCGCTCGCTGAGCGCGACGAGCAGCTCCGGCTTGTGGTTGTCGTCGCGGTAGTTGCGTTCGGCGGCGTCGATCGGAAGCTCCGACTCGCGCGCCCATCCGGCCCGCGCCTGC
>DAMDKH010000096.1:0-7269 GCA_032099965.1 Microbacterium sp. | reverse complement strand
GGGTGCACCTGGATCGAGAGCGGTTGAGCCGCCGCGAGCAGCTTGAGCAGGTACGGGAGGCGGCCCCCGGTCTGCGCGTCGAGGGTGCCGCCGCCGTCGACGTCCGCCGGGTCGCCGGGGTGGTCCCCGAACCACACCTCGGCTTCGGGGGCGTGCCCGGGCGTGCGGCCCTCGAGCTCGGCGAGGAGGCTGGTGGATCCCCAGGCGTAGTCGCGGGGGACGTTGGTGAGACGCAGCAGCATGCCCCCAGCGTAGAGCCGCACCGGGATGCTCAGCGACGCGCGGGCCGCGCGCGATAGCCTGATCGCGATGGCCCAGTACACCCAGCATCCGGCAGCGCCCCCGCCGACCGCGCCCGAGCGCGAGTCGACGGCGCATCTGCTGCTGCGCGGCTACGTCATCCTCCTCCTCGTCGCGACCTTCGGGCACACCGCGATCTACAACCTGATCGGTCGGGGTGGTGCGGCGACCGTGCTCGTGGTGCTCACCCTGAGCACCCTGGCGATCGGCATCCCCCTCCTGGCGCGCAACCGCCCGCAGCCCTTCCGGTGGCGGCGCCTGCCGTGGACCGCGCTCGCCTACACGGCGCTCGCTCTGATCTCGGTGGCCTGGTCGCAGTGGCCGGTGCCGACGGTCATCACCGGTTTCCTCCTCGCCGCCGTCACGGTCAACGGCCTCTTCATCGCCCACGTGCTCACCTGGCACGAGATCGTGCGCGCCCTCTCGTCGGCCTTCAAGTGGGTGCTGGGACTGTCCCTCGCGCTCGAGCTGTGGGTGTCGCTCGTGATCCACGGTCCGCTGCTGCCGAACTTCTTCGACCGCCCGGAGGGGCGGATCGATCCGCAGTGGTACTGGGTCCGTGACAACCTCCTCGACGGCGGACGCATCCAGGGCATCGTGGGGAACGCCAACGTGCTGGCGATCATCGCCCTCTTCGCCCTCCTCACCTTCGGGGTGCTGTTCGCGGCGCGGGCGCGGTGGCGCACGACGCTGGCGCTGTGGATGCTGCTGGCGGCCTACTTCCTCCTCCGCACCGCGTCGGCGACCGCTCTCGCCTGTGCGGGTGTCGCGGGCGTGGCCCTCGTGACCGCCCTCGCGATGCGGCGCGCACGCACCCCCAGCGCCCGCACCCGTGTCTACGTCGTCGCCATCGGCGGATCCGCGGCCGCGGCCGCCGTGGTCTGGTTCCTACGCGAGCCGCTGCTCGCGCTCGTGGGGCGCAGCGCCGACCTCACCGGTCGCTCCGACACCATCTGGAGCGCCGTCCTCGAACGCGCCCTCCAGCGGCCCGTGCTCGGCAACGGGTTCTCCAGCCCCTGGGATGTCGGCGACCCCGCGTTCGCCGGATGGATCGAAGACCACGGGATCTCCGTGTTCCACGCCCACAACATGTGGCTCGACGTGTTCCTGCAGCTCGGGGCGGTCGGCGTGGCCCTCATGGCCCTCGCCTATCTGGGGCTGCTGTGGAGGTCGTGGTTCTTCGCGGTCGATCGCCCCCGGTGGGATCTCGACGCGACGCGGAGCTATTCGCCCCTGACGCTGCTGCCGAGCCTGTTCACGATCGTGCTGCTGGTGCAGGGTCTCTCGGAGTCGACCCCCATCATGCTCTGGGGCTGGCTGCTGCTGGTGGTGCTCACCTTCAAGATCAAGTCAGTGCCCCTCGTCGGCGTCGGCGAGCGCGAGCAGATCGTCGAACGCGGCACGACCCCCCGGCGGGTTCCGTGAGCACACGCGGCCGGCTCACGAGGCTGCTGGGGTCCGCGGAGATGGCGCGGGCGTTCGCCCTCGCCGTCCTCACCGCGGTGATGGGGTCGTTCGCGATCGAGCGCCTGACCTCGACCGTGACCCTCGCGACGGTCGTCGCCAGCCTGTGCCTGCTCGGCGCGGCCATCCTGTGGGTGCGCCGTGATGAGCTGTCGCCCCTGCGCATCGCCCCCTTCTCGCTCTACGCCTTCCTCGGTTGGGCTCTCGTGAGCCTCATCTGGACCACGGACAAGACCGAGACGCTGCTCGGCTGGGTCTCGCTCTTCGGCTACGCGTTCCTCGCCCTCGTGATCGGCCACATCCGCGACACGCTCCAGACCGTCCGCGCCCTCGGCGATGCGTTCCGCATCCTGCTCACGCTCTCACTCGGACTCGAGATCCTCTCGGGCGTGCTCCTCGACGTACCGTTCGTCGCCCTCTCCATCGAGGGCAGGCTGGCCGACGGCGGTCCCGTCCAGGGGCTGTTCGGCAGTCGCAACATGCTGGGGTTCGTCGCCGTGCTCGCCCTCATCACGTTCGTGATCGAGTGGCGTTCGCAGTCCGTCTCCCGCACGGTCGCCGTGCCGTCGATCGTCCTCGCCGCCCTCCTCGCCGTGTTCTCGGCCTCGCCGACCGTCGTCGTCCTGGCCGCGGCCGTCGGGGTCGTCACGCTCGCCCTCACCATCGTGCGGCACTCGCCGTCGAGCCGCCGAGGCGTGGTGCAGTGGACCCTCGGCGGTCTCGTCGCCGTGTCGCTCGCGGTGGCGTTCCTCCTCCGGCATCGGATCATCGCCTGGCTCGACGCCGGGTCGGACTTCTCCCTCCGCGCCACCCTGTGGAATCAGATCCTCGACTTCGTCGCCCTGAAGCCCATCCAGGGCTGGGGCTGGTTCGGCCCGTGGGAGCGCGGGGAGTATCCCTTCACGTACATCAACTTCCTCCTCGATGACCGGCACCAGAGCGCGCTCAACGCCTACTTCGACGTCCTCCTGCAGGTGGGGTCCGCCGGCCTCGCGCTGTTCCTGGTGCTCGGCGGGGTCGCCGTGGTGAGGTCGTGGCTCGTCGCGAGCGTCCGGCGGTCGGTGGTCTACGCGTGGACGCCGATCACCCTCATCACGCTCGCCGTCGACTCGATGTTCGAGAGCTTCACGGTGTACGGGGCGGGCTGGTTCCTGCTCGTGCTGTGCGCCCTGCGCGCCGGCCAGTCGCGGTCGTGGCGGGAGAACATCGATGCCGCTCAGACCGGGGTCATCCCCACCCTCAAGCCGCAGGACTGAGGGTCAGAGAAGCGTCGTCAGCCGCTCGGACCAGGCGAGCGCGTCGCGCACGCCGTCGTCGACCGAGCGCTCCGCGCGCCACCCGAGGAGGGACTCGGCGCGTCCGACCACCGCGAAGGCTCCGGCCTGGTCGCCCGCGCGTCGCGGCGCTTCGACGAGGGGCAGGGGCTCGCCGGTGACCCGCTCGAAGGCCGCCACCAGCTCCCGCACCGTGACGCCCTGTCCGGTGCCGACGTTGATGACCTGATAGGGGTCGGCGGAGGGGGCGATCTCGTCGAACCGGGTGACCGCGGCCACGTGGGCGAGCGCCAGGTCCCACACGTGGATGTAATCCCTGAGTCCCGAGCCGTCGCGCGTCGGCCAGTCCGTGCCGGTGATCTCGAACGGCACGCCTTCGGCGCGTGCCTGCATGATCTTGCCGAGGGCGTGGGACGGGCGCGGATTCTGCAGCCCCGACCGCAGGCGGGGATCGGCGCCGATGGGGTTGAAGTAGCGGAGGGCGACGGCGCGCAGGTCGCCCGCGACGGCCGCATCGGCGAGGACGCGTTCGACCATCGCCTTCGTCATCGCGTACGGGCTCGACGGCGCCAGCGCCCCGGACTCGTCCACCCCCTCTCCGGACTCCCCGGCGTACACCGAGGCGGACGAGCTGAACACGATGCGCTCGATACCGGCGCTGCGCAGGCGCTGCAGCAGCACGATCGTCTTGCCGACGTTCGTGGCGTAGTACCCGAGGGGATCCGCCACCGATTCCGGCACGACGATCCGGGCGGCGCAGTGCACCACCGCGTCGATGTCGGGGTGGTCGGCGAGCACCCGGTCGAGCACCGCCTCGTCGGCGATGTCGCCGACGTACAGCGCGCGGCCGTCGCCGAACGCGCGGAGACCCGTCGAGAGGTCGTCCAGCAGCACGGGCTCGATGCCCGCCTCCTCGCACGCGGTCGCGACGGTGGAGCCGATGTACCCGGCGCCGCCGGTGATCAATACCTTCATCGGCACGATCCTAGCCGCGCTCCCCCGCCCCTCCCGGAGACGTTCCGCAGAACCGCAGGTTGCGCGCGGTAGGCTGATCTCTGCTCGTAGAGTCCGCCGCCCTTCGCCGTTGGAGGCGCTCGGCGCTAGAACTTCGGAGAATCCCCCGGTGACCCACGTCCTTCAGAACGTCGTCTTCCCGCTCGACCGCGACCCCGACCTCCTTCCGCTCTACGCGGACCCGGAGACCTGGTCGGTCATCGAGGAGGAGCCGGTCCGCGTGTCGAACCGCGCCCACCTCGGGAACATCCTCGATCGGCATCGGGCGCGGATCGTCGCCGGCCGTCGCGTCTCGTTCGGCACGTACTTCAACGCCTTCCCGGCCTCGTACTGGCAGCACTGGACCAGCGTGCGCGCGATCCGGCTGACCGTGCGCCTGACCGGCTCGGCCACCATCCTCGTCTACCGCTCGAACGGCTCGGGCGTGCGTCAGCGCATCGCCACCAGCGAGGTGACCGGGGAGTCCTCCACCTCCTTCGACCTCGAGCTCACGCAGTACAGCGACGGCGGCTGGATCTGGTTCGACGTGGTCGCCGACGAGAGCCACGCCGTGCTCGAGGGCGCCGAGTGGACGACCGAGCAGGAGCCGGCCCGGCAGGGCAAGGCCTCCCTCGGCATCACGACCTACAACAAGCCCGACTACTGCGTCGAGACGCTCCGTGCGCTGGCCGGATCGCCGGCCGCGTTGGAGTTCGTCGACCGGATCTTCCTCGTCGACCAGGGCACACGGCTCGTCGCCGACGAGGACGGATACGACGAGGTCGCGGCTCAGCTCGGCGAGACGCTGCAGATCATCCGTCAGCCCAACCTCGGCGGCTCCGGCGGATTCGCCCGCGCGATGCACGAGACGCTGCAGCGCCCCGAGAGCGACTTCGTGCAGCTGCTCGACGACGACGTGCGCCTCGAGCCCGAGTCGCTGCGTCGGTCGATCGTCTTCGGCCGGTACGCCACCACCCCCGTCCTGGTCGGCGGGCACATGTTCGACCTGCTCGACCGGCCGAAGCTGCACGGCTGGGCCGAGGTCGTCGACGAGGTCCCCTTCATGTGGCGCAACCTCCACCAGGAGAGCATGCCGCACGACTTCGGCGTGTCGAACCTCCGTCAGACCCGGCTGCTGCACATGCGCATGGATGCCGATTACAACGGATGGTGGATGTGCCTCATCCCGCTCGACGCGATCCGCGAGGTGGGCCTCGCCCTCCCCGCGTTCATCAAGTGGGATGACGCGGAGTTCTGCCTGCGTGCGGGCGAGGCGGGGTATCCCACGGTATCGCTGCCCGGCGTCGCGCTGTGGCACATCTCCTGGGTGAACAAGGACGACTCGATCGACTGGCAGGCGTACTTCCACGCGCGCAACCGCATCGTGACGGGCCTCCTGCACTCGAACGTGCCGCGCGGCGGGCGTCTGCTCACCCACAGCCGCCGTGTCGACCTGAAGCACCTCATGATGATGCAGTACTACCCCGTCGCGCTGCGTGCGCGCGCGCTGCGCGACATCCTCTCCGGGCCCGACCACATGCGGCGCACGCTCGCGACGGCCATGCCGGCCGCTCGGGCGCTGGCGGGCGAGTACCCGGAGACGGTGATCCATCGCGATCCCTCGACCGTGCTGCACTCGCGCCGGGGTCGACAGGTCTTCGCGCCGCGCTCGCGGAACGCGTACGACTCCCCGTCCGGCCTCGCCCTGCGCAAGTTCACCCTCACCACCCTCCTCTCGCACTGGTTCCACCGGCCCGATCCGGCCAACGTCAGCCAGCCCGAAGTGGAGTTCGGCAAGGACGACGCCCACTGGTGGCGCCTCCCCGCGTTCGACAGCGCGCTGGTCAGCGCCGCCGACGGTTCGGGTAAGAACGTCTACACCCGCGACCGCGCGAAGTTCCGCCGCATGCTGCGCGAGTCGGTGCGCCTGCACGCCGAACTGCGGAAGCGCTGGCCCGAGTTGCAGGAGCAGTACCGTGCCGCGCTGCCGGAGCTCGTCTCACCGCAGTCCTGGCAGGCGACGTTCGAGGAGAAGGCATGACCGCGCACCCCGGCGCATTCGAGGCGTCGACGGCGACCATCGTCATCGTCACCTACAACCGTTCGCACCTTCTCCAGGGTCTGCTCACGAGCATCTCGGCGATGGATCCGAAGCCCGGCCGCGTCGTGATCGTCGACAACGCGTCGTCGGACGACACCACCGATGTCGTGGAGTCGTTCCGCGACACGATCGGCACCGAGATCGTCTACCGCCGTCTCGACACCAACACGGGCGGCTCCGGCGGCTTCAGCGAGGGCATGCGCACCGCCTACGAACTCGGGTCCGAATGGATCTGGATGATGGACGACGACGTCGAGGTGCTCCCCGACGGCCTCGCCCGGATGGGCGCCTGGGCGCCGCGGTTCAAGAGCATCCAGGGCCGCCGCTACGACTACGACGGCAGCGAGTTCTACTGGCAGTACCGGATCGCCGAGCGCATGGGAATCCCGATCCCGTTCGCTCCGTCGGGCTTCGACGAGTCCGGCTTCAAGGAGATGAACAGCGGATGCTTCGAAGGCATGTTCATCCACCGCTCGATCGTGCAGCGGATCGGTCTGCCCGACCCGCGCTTCTTCATCTATTGGGATGACCAGATGTACGGCTGGCTGGCGTCGCGCCTCACGACGGCGGTCATCGTCGACGAGTTCGTGCTGCGGCGCACGCGCGAGATCAAGCAGTGGGACATGGGCATCCGGCACATGAACGCGTCGAGCAACGCCTACCGCTTCTACATCATGCGCAACCGCGCCTACATCAAGCACTACTACCGGGTGCACGGCGTCTACAACCCCGTGCTCTTCGGCCTGGGCACGGCGATGACCTTCGCCAAGGAGATCATCCGGTTGTTCTTCGTCGAGCGCACCGTGCGCGGCACGAGCAACCTCTTCCGCGGACTCCGCGAGGGCGGCCGCATCGGTCGCGACCGCACCTGGCAGCCGATGGCCCCGCTGGAGGCATGACCGTGAGCGAACAGCCCGAACTCCGCTGGGCTCCGATGCCGCCCGCGCCGCAACGACGAGGACGGGTGTGGATCATCGTCGCCCTCTCGGTGCTCGCCGTCGCGATCGTCGGCGCCGTGCTGTGGTTCCTGCTGTTCCGCGGTGGCGCACCCGCCGCCGAGCCGACTCCCACCCCGACCGCGTCGGCCACGTCGACCGGCGAGCCGACCCCGGGCGCGACGGAGACGGCGCAGCCGAC
>DAMDKH010000095.1:0-7556 GCA_032099965.1 Microbacterium sp. | reverse complement strand
GACGGTGGCGGTGGCGGTCCACGCCGTGCGGGCGGTGAGGCCCGCCAGCGGCACGTCGACCGTGAGTGCCTCGTGCGCGGCGACCTGCTCGCCCTCGGCGTGCGTCGCCGCGGACTCGCCCACCACGGAGGAGAGGGAGTCGACCGTGATCGCGGCGTCGGAGGCGTTGCGCAGCGTGAGCCGCAGCACGGAGGCCCCGTCGGCCGTGATCGTCTGGTCACCGGAGAGCGTCACCGGCCCCCCGGTAGAGGTCGGCGTCGACCACGTACTCTCCGAGCGCGGTGGCGGCGGGGAGCTCGAAGTCCACCGTGGCGGAGGCCCCGGCGGCCACGGTCTGCACGACCTCCTGACCGTCGGGGAACACCAGCCGGTAGTCACCCGGTGCCGTCGCGGCGGCGTTGTCCATGGTCCAGTGCGCGGCGATCGGCTGGCCGAGGTATGCCGGGTCGAGCGTGAGCGTCGTGGCGGTGGCGGCGACTCCCGCCACCTCGCCCCGCACGTACACCGGACCCTCTCGGAGGTCGAGCACGATGCTCGTTCCCGCTCCGGCAGCGATGCTCCGCTCCCCGCCGTACATGTCGACGAGGGTGACGTCGCCGGTCAGCTCGACCGCGATCGACCGTGCCCAGGTCGACCACAGGGCCGTCACCGGGCCCGACGGCGTGGTGAACGCGAGGTTCCAGAGGTCGGCGACCGAGGTGTCGCGTGCGACGAACTGCGCCCCGGCGAGCACGTCGGCCGCGGTGGAGTACGACGCGAAGGCGGGCTTCGGGGTGAAGGCGCCGAGCGGATCGCGCGGGTTGTGCAGCAGACCGAAGTTGTTCTCGGTGTCGTCGGCGTCGATCCCGTCGTTCACGAGGTCGTACACGTAGTAGCGCTCGACGTCGTGCATGGCGGTGATGACGGCCGACTTGGCGATGTTCGCCGCCTGCGTCTGCTCCGGCACGGCGCGGGCATTGGTGCCGGTGGGCCACCCGTGCTCGGTGATCCACAGCGGGATCGACTCGCCGTCGTTGTACTCGCGCACCAGGGCGTCGACGCGGGTGAGCGTCTCGTCGAGCGCTTCGGCTCCGACGGGGTAGCTGTAGGGGTGCAGCACGATGCCGTCGAGGTAGTCGAGCGCCCCGAGGCGGAACGTGTTCTCGAGCCAGTCGGTGTTGAGGTTCGCGACGGCCGGGCCGATGACGGGGAGGTCGGGGTCGACGGCCTTGACCGCGGGCGACGCCGACTTCAGCAGGTTCACGTAGTGCTCGGGGCTGACGTTGGTGTTGCCGCCGAGGCCGAGGTCCCACTCGTTCCAGATCTCGATGCCGGTCGACATGTCGCCGAACTGGCGCACCATCTCCGCGGCGTAGGCCGCGTAGGCCGCGACCGCCTCGGCGCTGACGGGTCCGTTGCCGCCGTCGTACAGCGGGTTGCCGTAGCCGGCGAGGAGCAGCGGCTTGACGCCCGTGTCCCTGGCGCGGTCGAGGAACTCCGCGCGGGCGAGCGACCAGTCGTAGACGCCGGGGGTCTTCTCGACCTCGCTCCAGTAGATCTCGTCGCGGAACTGCGCCACGCCCCCGAGTTCGAGCGCCTCCATCGACGCCGGGTCCCAGTTCTGGCCGTAGTGCGTCGCGGCACCGTAGCGACCGTCCGCCGTCTCGGCGACGTCGGTCTCCGCCAGCACCGCGAGGGTGGTCTGCGCCCCGCCGATACGCGCTCCGTCCTGGAACGCGTCGACGGAGAGGGCGTACCAGCCCCGACCGAGGCCGTCGAGGGCGAGCGTGCCGTCGTTCTGCTCCTCACCGCTCGCGGCGGTGCGTCCGTCGGCGGTCGTGGCCCGCCAGCGGAGCGTGTCGGCCGTGGTGTCGTAGGGGAACGACACGGCGTCTCCCGCGGTGAACAGGTTGCCGAAGGTGCCGGTTCCCAGCGAGAACGCCGGCTCCTCGTCGGCGGAGGTCACGACGATGTCGTCGACCAGCACGGTCGCGGTGGGCTGAGCGGCGTCGGAGCGCGCCCACCCGTTCACCACGAGGCCGAGCTGCTGGGCGGGGCCGTGCCACTCGCCGTCGCCTGCGCCTCCCCAGGCGCTGTGGCTGGGGTCGCCGGTGGGCGAGGGCAGGGTGATCTGCTGCCAGCCGTCGACGTCCGGCACGGGCAGGAAGCTCTGGTGGGTCTGACCGGTGACGTCGACGAGCTGCACGCCGATGGTGTGCAGGTTGTCGGCGTCGACCCAGAACGAGACCCCGTCGAGGTCGGCGTTTCCGAGGGTGCGCACGCCCATCTCCCACCCGTCGACGCCGCGGGCGGCGGTGTCGAGGCGGATGCTCACCGACGATGCGCCGGTGTGGCCGCGGTCGGCGAGGGTCACCGTGCTGGGGCCCACGGACGAGCCGTCGAAGGCGACGGCCGACCAGCCGTCGAGCCCCTCCACGGCGATCGTCGTGTCCGCGGCGATCGCGGCGGACGGCAGGGTGAGCGCGGCGACGACGAGCAACGCCGCCCCTGCACTCCAGGTCCGCCCGCGTCGCGCGGTGCGCGGCAGGTGCGTTCGTGATCTCACTGGTGTCTCCTCTTCGAGCCGGATATCGCGAGAAATGGGGAAATCGTTTTCCCTCGGGCATCCTCCCGAGCGCTCCCCCGCCGTGTCAAGCCCGGTTTTCGCCGGGATAACGTTTCGGGACACGGGCGGAGATTGCTTTTGACGAAGGTCAGGTCGACCTGGTAGACATCCGTAGAGCAATCGCTTTTCCCGACACTCAGCACCCGAACGAAGGAGTTCCCATGTCGAATCGCATCCGCGCAGCAGCGGCTCTGCTCGCGCTCGGCGGCCTCACCGCCGGCGTCGCCGGCTGCGCCACCTCCGACCAGCCCGCCGATTCCGACGGCGGCAAGGTCACCATCCAGATCGGCGACCGCCCGTCCGCCGACCGCCCCGAAGACCGCAAGTACTTCGACGAGCGCGTCGAGGCCTTCGAGAAGGCCAACCCCGACGTCACCCTCGAAGCGGTCGAGACCGGCTACGACGCCACCACGTTCCAGGCGCTCGCCGCCGGAGGCACCCTGCCCGACGTGCTCAGCGTGCCGCTCACCGAGCCGCAGGGCCTCATCGCCCGCGGCCAGGCCGCCGACATCACCGACGCGCTCAAGGACGAGGACCTGCTCGACTCCCTCAACCCGAGCATCCTCGACCTCGCCTCCGACGACGACGGCAACGTCTACGCCGTGCCGACCAACGCCTACTCGTTCGGCCTGGTCTACAACCGCTCGCTGTTCACGGCGGCCGGGCTCGACCCCGACGCCCCGCCCGCGACGTGGGACGAGGTGCGCGAGGCCGCGAAGCAGATCACCGAGAAGACCGGCGCCGCCGGGTTCTCCGTGCTCACCACCGCCAACACCGGTGGATGGCAGTTCACCGGCATGACGTACTCGTTCGGCGGCACGGTCGAGAACGAGGACGGCTCCGAGGCGACGTTCGACGACACCCCGTCGGCCGACGCGCTCGCCCTGCTGCAGTCGATGCAGTTCGACGACGGCACCCTCCCCGCGAACACGCTCTACGACATGGACGCCCAGGGCCAGGACTTCGCCGCCGGCAAGATCGGCATGATGATCGGCGCGAGCGACCGCTACTACGGCGTCGTGCAGAACCTGAAGCTCCCCGCCGAGGACTTCGGCATCGGCGGCATGCCGCAGGACGGCGGCACCAACGGCACCCTCTCGGGCGGCAGCGTGCAGATCGTGAACCCGAACGCCACCGACGCCGAGAAGGCCGCCGCGGTGAAGTGGATCAAGTTCTTCTACCTCGAGCGCTACTTCGACGAGGACACCGCCGTCGCCGACGCGAAGGCGTCGAACGAGGCCGGCTCCGTCACCGGCCTCCCGGGCCTCGCCGTGGTGAACACCGAGGCGTACGACCAGTACTTCGAGTGGATCGCGGACTACATCAACGTGCCGTCCGACAACTTCACCCCGTACCTCGAGGCCTCGACCGAGATCCCCGTGGTCGCCGAGCCGGTCAACAACGCGCAGGAGGTCTACAGCGCGCTCGACACCGTCATCCAGACCGTGCTCACCGACAAGGGCGCCGACATCGACGCCCTGCTCGCCAAGGCGCAGGAAGACGTCCAGGGTCGTCTGACCCGCTGACACACCCCCGATCGGGGCGGATGCTCCGCCATCCGCCCCGATCATCCCCGTGGAGGGACCGATGTACCAGAAGCACCCCACCGGCGGCCCGGCCGCCCCGCCCAGCGCCGGAACCCGGCGGTGGCGCCGTCTGCGCCCCGGGTTCGTGGCCCTCGGCATCGCCGCCCCCGCGATCCTCGTCTACCTCTACTTCTCCTGGGGACCGATCCTGTCGTCGCTCGTGATGAGCGTGCAGAAGGTGGTCCCGGGGCAGGACGCGGACTGGGTCGGGCTGGAGAACTTCGCCTACGTGCTCGCCGACCCGAACCTGCCGCAGGCCGTGCTCAACACCCTCTCCTACACGCTGCTCGCGATCGTGCTCGGCTTCCCGGTGCCCCTCGCACTGGCGGTGTTCATCGCCGAGCTGCGCGGCCACCGCTGGTACTTCAGCGCCCTCGCCTACCTCCCCGTGATGGTGCCGCCGGTGGTCGCCATCCTCCTGTGGAAGTTCTTCTACGACCCGTCGACCGACGGCGTCTTCAACACGATCCTCGGCGCGATCGGCATCGGCCCCGTGCCGTGGCTCACCAACCCCGCGTTCGCGATGCCCTCGATCGTGCTCGAGACGACCTGGGCCGGCGCCGGCACGGCGGTCATCATCTACATCGCGGCGCTCACGAGCATCCCCACCGAGCTCTACGAGGCCGCCGAGCTCGACGGCTCGGGCATCTGGAGCCGCGTCTGGCACGTGGCCCTCCCGCAGATGCGCGGGATCATCGGCACCATGCTGCTGCTGCAGGTCATCGGCACCATGCAGATCTTCACCGAGCCGTTCCTCTTCACCGGCGGTGGGCCCCTCGGCTCGACCAAGACGCTCCTCATGACCATCTACGACTACGCCTTCGTGCGGGTCGACTACGGCGCCGCGACCGCCCTGAGCGTCATGCTCGCCGCCGCCCTGTGCGTGGTCGCCTTCCTCTACACCCGCCTCACCCGACGTTGGAGTGCCGCATGAGCGCCCCCGCCCGCCTCGCACGACGCCGCCCCGTGGTGGCCGACGTCTCCCGCACGAACATCTCCGACTCCGACCGGCGTCGTCCCGTGGTGCGGGTGACCCTGGGCATCGCGCAGGCGATCGTGCTCGCCGGGCTCGTCATCGCCGGACTCGGACCGCTGGTGTGGCTCGCCCTCGCCGCCGTCTCGCCCACGCAGGACCTCATCCGCGAACCCTTCGCCTTCTTCTCCAGCGGGGTCGTGCAGTGGGAGAACATCGGCATCGCGTGGGAACGCGGCCGCATCGGCCACTACCTGCTCAACACCGCGGTGCTCGCCCTCGGCGCCACGATCGCCACGCTCATCGTGTCGACGACCGCCGCCTTCGTCATCACCGTGCTCAAGCCCCGCTGGGGCAAGCTGCTCTCCGGGGCGATCCTGGCCACCCTGTTCGTGCCGGGCATCGTCGCCCTCGTGCCGCTGTACCTCACGGTGCGCGAGCTGCCCGTGCTCGGCGTCTCGCTGCTGAACACCCCGTGGGCGATCTGGCTGCCCGCTGCCGCCACCGCGTTCAACGTGCTCATCATCGCGCGGTTCCTCGAATCGATCCCGGCCGACCTCTACGACGCCGCCCGCATCGACGGCGCCGGAGCGCTGCGCATCCTGTGGAGCATCGTGCTGCCGCTCTCCCGCCCCATCCTCGGGGTGGTCGCGCTGCTGTCGGTCGTCGCGTCGTGGAAGGACTACCTGTGGCCGCTGCTCGTGCTACCCGACCCCGACAAGCAGCCGGTGTCGGTGGCGCTGCCGCGTCTCGCCGCCCAGACCGAGCTCAGCGTGCAGATGGCGGCGCTGTTCCTGTCGCTCATCATCCCGGTGGTGCTGTTCCTGGTGTTCCAGCGGCAGTTCCTGCGCGGAGCGAGCATGGCGGGCGGGGTGAAGGGATGACCCGCGTCCTCGTCACCGGTGCCGACGGCGAGATCGGTCGCGCGGTCAGCGGAGCGCTCCTGCGCGCCGGCTACGACGTCACCGCGCTGTCGCTCTCGTACGGCGCCCCGCATCCCGCCGACCGCATCCTCGTCGGCGACACGACCTCGGTCGACGACGTCGCCGCGGCCCTCGACGGGGCGGATGCCGTGGCCCACTTCGCCGCGATCCCGCATCCGACGCTGGGCACGCCGTACGAGGTGTTCCGCGTGAACACCGACTCGACCTTCAACGTGCTGCAGCAGGCCGGGGCCCGTGGAATCCGTCGGGCCGTGATCGCGAGCAGCATCAACGCCGTCGGCTACCCGAACAACCCGCACCGGGCCTTCCCGCCGGCCTTCCCCCTGCGCGAGGACACGACGCCGGACGTCGCCGACGCCTATTCGCTCTCGAAGGGCGTCGACGAGCAGACCGCGCGGTACGCGCACCGGCTCTACGGCATCGACGTCGTGGCATTGCGGTTCCCGCTGGTGAAGTGGCCGGAGGTGCTGCGGGCGGCGGCCGCCGAGGTCGCCGCCGATCCCGAGAGCATGGCGCGGGAGGGCTGGGCGTACCTGACGATGGCCGACGCGACGCGCGCGGTGATCCGGGCCCTCGAGGCCGACATCACCGGGGTGCTGGTCGCGGGCCTCAGCGCCGACGACATCCTGCTCGACGAGCCGACCGCGTCGCTGCTCGCCGCGCACGCCCCCGGGGTGCCGGTCGAGCACCCCGTCGAGGGCTCCGAGAGCCTCATCGACACCAGCGTCGCGGCGACGGTTCTGCGGTTCCGCCCCGCCGAGTCGATCCACGACGGCACCGCCTCCGCTCCCCCGATCCCCCTGAGGAACCCGTGACCATGGACGTCCCCTCCCCCACCTTCGCCCAGCCCTGGGAGCCGCGCGACGACGTGCGCATCACCGACATCCGCGCCATCGTCACCGCGCCGGAGGGCATCCCCCTCGTGGTCGTGAAGGTGCTCACCAGTGACGACGGCCTGTACGGGCTCGGCTGCGCCACCTTCACGCAGCGGTGGCAGGCCGTGGTGGCCTACCTCGATCACCTGCGCCCGCTGCTCGTGGGTCGCTACCCGGGCGACATCGAGGACCTCACGCGTCTCATCCGCTTCTCGGCCTACTGGCGCGAGGGTCCGGTGGGCAACAACGCGCTCTCCGGCATCGACATGGCCCTCTGGGACATCGCCGGCAAGCGCGCCGGGATGCCCGTGTACGAGCTGCTCGGCGGCCGGGTGCGTGCCGCGGCCGACGTCTATCTGCACGCGGAGGGGGCGGATGCCGAGGCCACGGCCGCACACGCCGAGGAGCTGCAGGCCGCGGGCCTTCGGCACATCCGCATCCAGAGCGGCCAGCAGGGCATCGGCCACTACGGCGCGCCGCCCACCGTCGGCGAGTACGGCTGGGCGAAGAACCCGCGCGGCTGGCGGGTCGACGAGTACCTGCGGCGCACACCGGCGCTGTTCGCCCGCATGC
>DAMDKH010000094.1:0-7561 GCA_032099965.1 Microbacterium sp. | reverse complement strand
GTCGCCGCGATGCACGCCGGCGATCCCGCCCTGCGCGTAGCCGGTGCATCCGTCGCCCAGCTCGCCCTTGGTGACGAGTGTCACCGCGTGGCCGCGCTCGTGCGCATGCAGGGCGGCGGTGAGCCCGGCGATGCCCGAGCCCACGACGACGACTCTCATCGGACGACCGCGGCCGGGGGCCGGGCGGCGAGCATGCGTTCGAGCGAGATCCGGGCGGGGTCGGCGACGTCGGCGGGAACCGTGATGCGGTTCGGCGTGCGACCGGCGACGAGCTCCTCCAGCACCCACGCCAGGTAGCCGGGGTGAATGCGGTACATCGTCGAACACGGGCACACCACCGGGTCGAGGCAGAAGATCTCGTGCTGCGGGTACTGCGCCGCGAGGCGACGGACGAGGTTGATCTCGGTTCCGATCGCGAAGGTCGTCGGTGCGGTGGCGGCGTCGATCGCGCGCCGGATGTACTCGGTCGACCCGGCTTCGTCCGCCGCGTCGACGACCTCCATCGGGCATTCCGGGTGCACGATCACGCGCACGCCGGGGTGCTCCGCGCGCGCCTGCTCGATCTGCCCCACGGTGAACCGGCGGTGGACGGAGCAGAACCCGTGCCAGAGGATGACGCGGGAGTCGGCGAGCTGGTCGGCCGTCGATCCGCCGAGGGGACGCCGGGGGTTCCACATCGGCATCTGCTCGAGGGGGACGCCCATCGCCTTGGCGGTGTTGCGCCCCAGATGCTGGTCGGGGAAGAAGAGCACCCGCCGGCCGCGGGCGAATGCCCACTCCAGCACGGTCCGCGCGTTGGACGAGGTGCACACGATCCCGCCGTGACGTCCGACGAATCCCTTGATCGCGGCGGACGAGTTCATGTAGGTCACCGGGATGACGGGGACCAGGCCGTCCGCGTCGGGGGCGTCGAGGGAGCCGAAGACCTCCGCGAGCTGCTCCCAGCACTCCTCGACCTGGTCGATGTCGGCCATGTCGGCCATCGAGCATCCGGCGGCCAGGTTGGGCAGGATGACGGCCTGCTCCGGGCCGGACAGCAGATCGGCGGTCTCGGCCATGAAGTGCACCCCGCAGAACACGATGGCCTCCGCGTCCGGCCGGGCCGTGGCTGCGGTCGCGAGCTGGAACGAGTCGCCCACCTCGTCGGCGTGCCGCACGACCTCCTCGCGCTGGTAGAAGTGCCCCAGCACGACGACGCGGTCGCCCAGCGTCTGCTTGGCGGCGCGGATGCGGGCATCGAGCTCCTCCTCCCCGGCCTCGCGGTACTCGACGGGGAGTTCGCCCTGACGCGGGGCGCCGGTCGGGATGACGTCGCCCATCGACGAGCCGGGTCCGTAGCCGAGGCGAGCGTCGAAGTCCCACGGGCCCGCGGCGAGGTCGGTGGTGCAGGTGGCCTCGGTGGACGCGCCGGCGACGATCGCCTGGATGGCGTGGTCGACCGACCCGTCGCGAGGTGGCACGGCGGGGGCGGGGACGAAGGTGAGGCTCATCGGATGCTCGTTTCTCCAGGACTCAGCGGGCCGCGGGCGGCCAGTTCGACGTCGGTGTTGTCGCGGTAGAGGCGCGCCGGGCGGTGGCTCCCGGTGCGGAAGCGGTCGGTCGGGATGAGGTTGCCCGCGGCCTCGACCTGTCGGCGGAAGTTGGCCGGGTCGAGACGGCGGCCCAGGATGGCCTCGTACGCCTCGCGGAGGTCGGCGAGGGTGAACTCCGCGGGCAGGAAGCCGTGCGCCACGCGGCTGTAGCCCGCCTTGTTGCGCAGGCGCCAGAGCGCGTACTCGATGATGTCCGCGTGGTCGAAGGCGAGATCGGGCAGGGCGTCGACGTCGAACCACTCGACGTTCTCCGGGGCCCTTCCGGAGGCGACATGCGCGGCGCTCTGCGCGAGCACGTCGTCCTGGCGCAGCAGTGCCCAGTAGACGATCGAGACGACCCGGGTGGGGGAGCGGTCGACCGCGCCGAAGGCGTAGAGCTGCTCGAGGTACGAGGGGGAGAGGCCGGTGGTCTCGGCGAGGGTGCGCGCCGCCGTGTCGACGGGGGATTCGTCGGGGGCGATCCACCCTCCGGGGAGCGCCCAGCGCTCGACGAACGGCTCTCTCGTGCGGCGGACGAGAGGGAGGGCGAGCGTGGGTGGGCCCGCCGGGGAGGGGCGCAGCGTGAGGATCACGGTGGACCCTGCCACGCGAATCGCCGTACTTCTGGTCTCAGACACCTTAACCTCCGTGGACGATCATAGTGTCATCCGCACCTTTAGTGAGAACTCCGCCGGGTGATCCTCGTCGAGTCCGAAACGTTATCGAACGGCGGCCCGACCTCTTGTCGAGTGTGCAGGGGTTTGTTAGGTTACTGTCCTAACAAACCCGTCCGCCGGCAGAGCAGCCGCGGAACGGCACGATCCTCGTCTCCGAGGACCGGCTCCATCCGGAGCATCCCTTGTGCAGTGCAGCACCGAGAGGAAGCAAGAATGATCCGTAATGGCAAGCGCCGACTGGCGCTCACCGCGGTCGCGGGGGCATCCGTCCTCGCCCTGGGCCTCACCGCCTGTGGGTCGGGCGGAAGCGGCGACTCCGACGCGAGCGGGGAGCGCACCCTGCGCGTCTGGGCCGGAAGCCAGACCCCCATCACCGCGAACTACAACCCGTTCGCCCCGACCGTGCTGCATGGCGCGCTCGGGCCGATCTACGAGCCGCTGTTCTTCTTCAACAAGACGGCCGATTCCGAGCCGGTCGGGCTCATCGGAGACTCGTACGCGTACAACGACGACGGCACGCAGATCACCGTCACCATCAAGCCCGACCTCAAATGGAGCGACGGCGAGCCCCTGACCGCGGCCGACGTGGCGTTCTCGTTCGGGTACGAGGCGAACAACCCCGAGGGCAACGGCCTGGTCTCGGCAGAGGCGACCGACGACACCACCGTCGTGCTGACCTACGCCACCGCGCAGTACACCACCGAGTTCCAGCGTCTGGGATCGACGTACATCCTCCCGGAGCACATCTGGAAGGACGTCACCGACTTCGCCAACTTCGCCAACGAGGAGCCCGTCGGATCCGGCGCCTACGTCGTCGACAAGACCACGAGCGAGTCGTACACGCTCGTCGCCAACGAGAACTTCCGCGACGCGGACGATCTCGGCGTCAAGAAGGTGCAGTACATCGCCGTCGACAACAATCAGACCGCACAGGACCTCCTGGCCGCCGGCGAACTCGACTGGACCGGCATGTTCATCCCGAACCCGGATGACGTCACGGGCAACGGCGCGATCGAGTGGGTCAACACCCCGCAGGACCCGACGGTGCTCTACACCTGCTCCAACGCGGAGCTCGGCTGCACGGGGCCGCAGACCGATGTCGCGGTGCGCCAGGCGCTGAACGCGGCGATCGACCGCGGCACCATCAAGGAGAAGGCGTTCGTCGGGCTGACCGGCGACATCTCGCCGACGTACGCACTGCTGCCGCGTGACGAGAAGTGGGTCGCCGACTCGGCCAACGAGGTCAGCCCGCAGACTGCCGACGCGGCGGAAGCCGGCGAGATCCTCGAGGCCGCCGGATACACGAAGGGTGCCGACGGCATCTACGAGAAGGACGGCGCGCCCGTCGAGCTGACCCTCACCTCCGTGGACGGGTGGACCGACTACAACGACGCGGCGAAGCTCATCGCCGAGCAGGCCGAGGCGGCCGGCATCAAGATCACCGCCTCGACGGTGCAGTGGCAGGAGTTCTCCGACGCCCGCCAGGGCGGTCAGTACCAGCTGATCGTCGGCGGCATGATCGGCACGTCGGTCGCCGACCCCTTCCAGATCTACCGCGACTGGTTCGGCGGCACGCAGGTGCAGTCGACGAGTCCGGTCGGCGAGGAGGTGCCCGCCGGGCGCTGGAACTTCAGCCGCTACGACAACCCCACCGTCGACGCCGCGATCCAGGCCGCCATCAGCACGGATGACGAGGCGACGAAGAAGGAGCTCTACGGCACCATCCAGAGCGAGATCGTGCGCGACCTGCCGTACATCCCGCTCGTGATCAACGCCACGCAGACCTTCTACAACACGAAGGACTTCACCGGCTGGCCGACCGAGGACGACATGTACGCGTTCCCGCCGTCCTGGGGTGCGATCGCGGCGGGCTACGTCCTGACGCAGCTGCAGCCGGCCGAATAACCGCACCATCGGGGAAGCAGGAAGTCGAGGATGACCGACGCATGAAGTTCTACGCACGCCGGATCGGGTTCTACGCGTTCACGTTGTGGGCCGCGATCTCCCTCAACTTCCTGCTTCCCCGCATGATGCCAGGCGACCCCGCCGACATCATGATCGCCAAGATGCAACGCGCGGGTGGCGAGGTGTCCGAGAACACCATCCGCAACATCAAACTGCTCCTCGGCGGTGACGACTCGTCGCTGTGGGAGCAGTACCTCGCCTACTGGGGTCGGATGATGCAGGGCGACCTCGGGGTCTCCGTGACGAAGTTCCCGACGCCCGTGTCCGAACTCATCGCGCAGGCGCTCCCGTGGACGCTCGTGCTCGTCGGGGCGGCGACCGTCATCTCCTTCGTGCTCGGCGTCGTGCTCGGGGCCTGGGCGGGGTGGAAGCGGGGCACGTGGGTCGACCACGTCATCCCCGCGACCACCGTGCTGCAGTCGATCCCGTACTTCTGGATGGCGTTGATCCTCGTGGCGGTGTTCGCGGTCGGCCTCGGCTGGTTCCCGATCTTCGGCGGCTACGACGTGTTCGACTTCCCCGACGGCCCCGAGCCGACCTGGGCCTTCCTCGCCGACGCGCTGTCGCACGCGATCCTCCCGGCACTGACCATCGTCCTCAGCTCGGTCGGGGGGTGGCTGTTCGGGATGCGCAACATGATGGTCTCCACCCTCGCCGAGGACTACGTGCTCACCGCCGAGGCGAAGGGCCTGCGGCCGCGCCGCATCCTCACCACCTACGCGGCACGGAACGCCGCGATCCCGTCGATCGCCGGGTTCTCGATCACCCTCGGCTTCGTGGTCGCCGGGTCCATCGTCATGGAGCAGGTCTTCACCTACCCCGGAATCGGGAAGCTGATGTTCCAGGCGGTCACGAACAACGACTACGCCCTCATGCAGGGCCTGTTCCTGGTGATCACCATCACGGTGCTCGCCGCCAACTTCTTCATGGACCTCATCTACGGATTCATCGACCCGAGGGCGCGCCAGAATGTCTGATCTCAAGCTCACCCCGATGCAGCTCGTCAAGGAGCAGCCGACCGATGAGCCGGCCACGACGATGACCCTCGCCACGCGTCCCGCCCGTCGCGGTCGCGGGGTGCTGCCTCGGCGCTCGGCGAAGTTCGTCACGGGCCTCGTCCTCGTCGTCGCCATCGTGCTCTTCGCGATCATCGGGCCGCTGGTCTCGCAGAACCCGCGCAGCTCCGACAACGCCGCGCTGCAGCCGCCGTCGGCCGAGCACTGGCTCGGCACGACCAAGCTCGGCAACGACATGTTCGCCCAGCTCGCGATCGGCGCGCAGGGCTCGCTGCTGGTCGGCGTCACCGCGGGCGGGATCGCGATCGTGCTGTCGCTGGTGTTCGGCGTGCTCGCCGGCTACCTCGGCGGGTGGCGCGAAGACGGCCTCGCCCTCGTCACGAACGTGATGATCGTGATCCCCGGTCTTCCGCTCGTCATGGTCATCGCCTCGTTCGTCCCCGAGCGCAGCTGGCAGCTGGTGGCGTTCGTGCTCGGCATCACGTCCTGGGCCGGCGCGGCCTACGTGCTGCGGCTGCAGGCGCGGTCGCTGCGCACGCGCGACTACGTCTCCGCGGCGAAGGTGGCGGGGGAGCGCTCGCTGCGGGTCATCCTCGTCGAGATCATGCCGAACCTGCTGCCGCTGCTGACCGCCCAGTTCCTCTTCGCGATCATCTTCGCGATCCTCGGCGAGGCGGGCCTGTCGTACCTCGGGCTCGGGCCCAACTCGTCCATCACCTGGGGCACGATCCTCAACGATGCGCAGTCCGGGCAGGCGCTCGGGCGGGGTGCCTGGTGGTGGTTCGTGCCGCCGGGGGTGATGATCGCCCTCCTCGGGGCCGGCCTCGCGCTGATCAACTTCGCGATCGACGAGGTCATCAACCCCAAGCTCCGCGCCGCGCCGGCGGCCGCGCGCTCCGTGCGCAAGGCCGCGAAGACCAAGGGGGTCACCGCATGAGCGACGCCGTCCTCACCGCCCGCGACGTCTCGATCGAATACGAGGTCGACCCCCCGGTCAAAGCCGTGCGGGGCGTCTCGCTGACCTTGAACAGGGGCGAGATCCTCGGCCTCGCGGGGGAGTCCGGCTGCGGCAAGACCACCCTCGCGTACGGACTGAACCGCCTGCTGAAGGAGCCCGCTCTGATGACGAGCGGTGAGATCGTCTTCCACGACCGCGACGGTCACGACATCGACGTCGTCGCCCTCCGCGCCGACGGTCTCCGGGCGTTCCGCTGGGACAAGATCTCGATGGTGTTCCAGGGTGCGATGAACTCCCTGAACCCCGTGATCAGCGTCCGGGCGCAGATCTTCGACATCTTCGACACCCACCGCCCCGGCATGTCGAAGGCCGCGAAGACCGCCCGCGCGGAAGAGCTGCTGAGCCTCGTCGGCGTCGATCCGGCTCGGCTGACCAGCTTCCCGCACGAGCTGTCGGGCGGCATGCGGCAGCGCATGATGATCGCCATGGCGCTCGCGCTCGACCCCCAGGTCATGATCATGGACGAGCCCACCACGGCACTCGATGTGGTCGTGCAGCGGGGCATCATCCGCGAGATCATGCGTCTGCGCGAGCGGCTGGGGTTCGCGGTGATCTTCATCACCCACGACCTCCCGATGCTCATCGAGATCTCCGACCGGATCGCGGTGATGCTGCAGGGCGAGATCGTGGAGGAGGGGACCGCGGAGGAGATCTACCGCACCCCGCAGCACGAGTACACCAAACGCCTGCTGTCGAGCTTCCCGAGTCTCCGCGGCGAACGCGGCGACTTCGTGCGCACCGGCAGGCACGAGACGCAGGAGCAGAGCCGATGACGACCAGGACGGGCGTGCCCGCGACTCCGCGCACCCTCGAGGCGCGCCACCTCACGAAGGACTTCTCGCTGCGCTCGGGGTTCCGCTCACGCATCCTGCACGCGGTGAAGGACGTGTCGTTCACGCTGCGCACCGGGCGCACCATCGCGCTCGTGGGGGAGTCGGGGTCGGGGAAGTCCACGATCGCCCGGATGCTCATGAAGCTGGAGACGCCGACGAGCGGGCAGATCCTGCTCGACGACGCGGACACCGGCGTGCGCGGGGCAGCCCTGGCGCGGTACCGCTCCGACGTGCAGATGGTCTTCCAGGATCCGTTCGCGTCGCTCAACCCCTTCCACTCGATCGGTCATCACCTCGAGCGTCCGCTGCGCATCCATCACCCCGATCTCGGTGCGGAGGAGGTGCGCGAGCGGGCACGGGAGCTGCTCGAGCGCGTACGGCTCTCGCCGGCCGCCGGATTCGCCGACCGCAAGCCGCACGAGCTGTCGGGCGGGCAGCGTCAGCGTGTGGCCATCGCCCGCGCGCTGGCGCCGGGGGCGCG
>DAMDKH010000093.1:2937-7635 GCA_032099965.1 Microbacterium sp. | reverse complement strand
GACGGGATCGCGCCGCCGACGTCGAGCGGACCCTCCCTGTCTCGAGCATCCGCTCCGCCGCCGTGGTCGAAGCCTGAGCCTCGTCACACGCCGCGCGGGTAGCATTGTCAGTTATGTCTGATGGCCCTCTGATCGTCCAGAGCGATCGCACCGTGCTGCTCGAAGTCGCCCACGCCGACGCCGAGAGCGCGCGTCACGAACTCGCGGTGTTCGCCGAGCTGGAGCGCGCGCCCGAGCACATCCACACCTACCGGATCACCCGGCTGGGCCTGTGGAACGCCCGCGCGGCCGGTCACACCGCCGAAGACATGCTCGAGACACTCGACCGCTGGTCGCGCTTCCCCGTTCCCCCGTCGGTCGCCGTCGATCTGCGCGAGACGGTGAACCGCTACGGGCGTCTCGTCATCGAACGCGACGAGGAAGGCCTCCTGATCCTGCGGTCGTCCGACCCCGCCGTGCTCACCCAGGTGGCGCACAACAAGCGCATCCAGCCGCTGCTCGTCGGCCACCCCTCCCCCGAGACCTACGTCATCGACGCCTGGGCGCGCGGACAGATCAAGCAGGAGCTGCTGAAGATCGGCTGGCCCGCCGAAGACCTCGCCGGCTACACCCCCGGCACGCCGCACGAGATCCACCTCGCCGAGGACACGTGGAAGATCCGTCCGTATCAGCAGGATGCCGTCGACGCGTTCTCCCACGACGGCTCCGGCGTGGTGGTGCTCCCCTGCGGCGCGGGCAAGACCATCGTCGGCGCCGGCGCGATGGCCGCGACGCAGACCACCACTCTGATCCTCGTCACGAACACCGTCTCGGCGCGTCAGTGGCGCGACGAGCTGCTCAAGCGCACCACCCTGACCCCCGAGGAGATCGGCGAGTACTCCGGGCAGTCCAAAGAGGTGAAGCCGGTCACGATCGCGACCTACCAGATCCTCACCGCGAAGCGGAAGGGCGAGTACGCCCACCTCGCCCTCCTCGACGCGCTCGACTGGGGACTCATCGTGTACGACGAGGTGCACCTGCTGCCCGCGCCGGTGTTCAAGCTGACTGCCGACCTGCAGGCGCGCCGCCGCATCGGACTCACCGCCACCCTCGTGCGCGAGGACGGACGCGAGGGCGACGTCTTCAGCCTCATCGGCCCCAAGCGCTTCGACGCGCCCTGGAAGCAGATCGAGGCGCAGGGCTTCATCTCCCCGGCGGCCTGCTACGAGGTGCGCGTCGACCTCCCGCCGGACGAGCGGCTGGAGTACGCCGCCGCGACCGACGACGAGCGCTACCGGCTGGCCGCCTCCGCACCGGCGAAGATCGACGCGGTGCGTGAGCTCGTGGCGAAGCATCCGGGCGAGCAGATCCTCGTGATCGGCCAGTACCTCGACCAGCTCGAGACGCTCGCCCAGGCCCTCGACGCGCCGCAGATCACCGGAGCGACGCCCGTCGACGAGCGCGAGGAGCTCTACCGCGCGTTCCGCACCGGCGAGATCCCGCTGCTGGTCGTGTCGAAGGTCGCGAACTTCTCCATCGACCTGCCGGAGGCATCCGTCGCCATCCAGGTCTCGGGGTCGTTCGGATCGCGTCAGGAGGAGGCGCAGCGACTGGGCCGTCTGCTCCGCCCGAAGCAGTCCGGCCACACCGCCAGCTTCTACACGCTCATCGCCCGCGACACGGTCGACCAGGACTACGCGCAGAACCGTCAGCGCTTCCTCGCCGAGCAGGGGTACAGCTACACGATCCTCGACGCCGACGCCCTCGCGGCCGCCTGAGGCCGTGCGAGCGGGGTCCAGAGCCGGGCGCACCGGCAAATGATCAGCCGCGGCAAGGGCCGAGTCACCATAATGGGGTCATGACAGCTGCACGCATTCTGGTCGTCGACGACGAGCCGAACATCCGGGACCTGCTCTCCACCGGCCTCAGCTTCGCGGGCTTCGAGGTGAAGACGGTCGCCAACGGCGCCGCAACCATCTCCGCCGTGCTCGAAGAGGAGCCCGACCTCATCATCCTCGACGTCATGCTCCCCGACATGAACGGCTTCAGCGTCACCAAGCGTCTCCGCGGCGCCGGGTTCACCGCCCCGATCCTCTTCCTCACCGCCAAGGACGGCACGGACGACAAGATCGAGGGCCTCAACGCCGGCGGCGACGACTACGTCACCAAGCCCTTCAGCCTCGACGAGATCGTGGCCAGGGCCCAGGCCATCCTGCGGCGCACGATGCAGGCCGACGAGGAGTCGATCATCCGCGCCGGCGAGCTCTCGATGGATCAGGACACCCACGACGTGCACGTCGGCAAGGTGCCGATCGAGCTCAGCCCGACCGAGTTCAAGCTGCTGCGCTACCTCATGCTCAACCCGAACCGCGTGCTGTCCAAGGCGCAGATCCTCGACCACGTCTGGGAGTACGACTTCAACGGCGACGCCGGCATCGTCGAGAGCTACATCTCGTACCTGCGTCGCAAGATCGACCCGCACACCGAGGAGTCGCTCATCCAGACCAAGCGCGGCTTCGGCTACATGCTGAAGGTCGGCAAGTCGGCCTGACGCCGATCGCCCCCCATCCACGCCACGCACGGGAGGACCGCATGGCGAACAAGCCCGACGCGGTCACCTCGTGGTGGCGGCGGATCAGCCTGCGCGCCAAGGTCACCGGCGTCACGGTGGCCGTGCTGGCGCTCGGGCTGCTGGTCGCGGGCGTCGGGACCGTGCCGATGCTGCGCACCGCTCTCGTGCAGAACATCGACGCCCAGCTGCCGGGTCTCGTCTCGACGCCGTTGGTCGACAGGTACTTCGACACCGAGACGGTCGACGGCCGTACGACGTTCACCCGCACCGATACTCCGCGGGACTTCTCCGTGGGCATCTACGACGCCGAGGGCGTGCTCGTCGCGACGGCCGGGGAGTCGGAGGGCGACGCCTCACCGCTCTTCCCCTCGGAGTACTCCCTGCAGAAGGCGAAGGCCGACGAGGGCGAGGCCTGGGACCTCCCCGGGGCCGGGCACAGTCTCTACCGTGCGATGGTCGCGATCGTCCCCGCCGACGGGGGGGCGCTGTACATCCAGGTGGTGGCGATGCCGCTGGCGGAGGTCGATCGCATCCTCGGCCAGTACTTCGGCATCTACATCACCATCGCGCTGATCACCATCTTCATCGCCGCCCTCGCGACGCGCGGTCTCGTGACGCTCACGTTCCGCCGCCTCGGACAGGTGGAGGCGACGGCCATGGCGATCGCCGCCGGAGACTTCAGCCAGCGGCTCACCGACCTCGAACCGACCACTGAGGTCGGCCGCCTCAACGGCGCCATCAACACCATGCTCGACCGCGTCGACCGCTCGCTCGCCCAGCGCGAGCGCACGGTGCAGCACATGCGACGATTCATCGGCGACGCCAGCCACGAGCTCCGCACGCCGCTCGTGAGCGTGCGCGGCTACGCCGAGCTGTATCGGATGGGCGCGATCCAGGGCGAGGAGGACACCGCCCGGGCGATGGAGCGGATCGAGAAGGAGGCGATCCGGATGGGCGTGCTCGTCGAGGACCTCCTCGCGCTCGCCCGGCTCGACGAGGAGCGCGAACCGGAGATCGTGGCGATCGACCTCCGTCCCGTCGCGCGCGACGCCGCCCTCGACCTGCGCGCCGCGGCGCCCGGACGCACCGTGACGGTGATCGATCGCACGGTCGAGGCCGCCACCACCATGCCGGTGCGCATCGCCTCGGTGCCGATCCCGCCGGCGCCCGCCCGCAGTCTGCCGCGTGCCACTCTGGCGCGTCTCCGCCGTCGGCCGCGCAACGCCCCGACGCCCACCGAGCAGATCCCCGCGATCGACTTCACCGAGCAGCCGGATCTGCCCGTGCGCACCCCGCCGATCGCCCTGGGCGAGGAGAACAAGGTGCGCCAGGTGGTGACGAACCTGCTCGGCAACGCCCGGCGCTTCTCGTCCGACGACTCCCCGATCGAGATCGTCGTGGACTCCGACCGCGTCCGCGGCACCGCCAGCATCGCGATCGTCGATCACGGCGAGGGCATCCCTCCGCAGATCCGCGACCAGATCTTCGAGCGGTTCTGGCGCGCCGACACCTCTCGGGCGCGCGAGACCGGCGGCTCGGGCCTCGGACTCGCCATCGTGGCGTCGATCATGAAGGCGCTGAACGGCTCCGTCTCGGTGTCGGAGACCGAGGGAGGCGGGGCGACCTTCACGGTGACGCTGCCGCTCGCTCCGGCACGGGCGACGCCCGAACATCTGCTCGAGGACACGCAGCCGATCGAGCCGCTCGACCTCTGACATCTCCTCCTGCACGGCGAGCAGGTGACACCGGCTTTCGTCCGTGCCGTCGACGGGATGCCCGACGCCCGCGGCGGCCGGAGCGCCCCGCCTATCGTCGGACCACCAACGAAAGGGAGTTCCGATGTCCGTCTTCACCGTCGACACCGAGGCCGTCCAGGCCGCCAACACCGCCGCCCTCGCCACGATGTCCCGGCTCCAGAGCGAGTCCACCACCCTGATGGCCCAGCTCACGCAGCTGCAGTCGTCGTGGGTCGGCAGCGCCTCCACCGCCTTCCAGGGCTGTGTGGAGCAGTGGCGCACCGCCTCGGTGCAGGTCGAGCAGGTGCTCGAGTCCATCGGCTCGGCGCTCGGCTCCGCAGCCACGCAGTACGCCGACGCCGACCAGTACTCGGCGGGTCTGTTCCGCTGACCCGCCGCCCCGGGCGGTGG
>DAMDKH010000093.1:0-2927 GCA_032099965.1 Microbacterium sp. | reverse complement strand
CCGGGAAACGCAGAACGCCCCCGGCCGGAGCCGGGGGCGTTCTGTCATGCGGAATGGATCAGAAGTCCATGCCACCCGTCGGGTCGCCGGCGGGAGCCGAGGACTTCTCGGGCTTGTCGGCGACGACGGCCTCCGTGGTGAGGAAGAGACCGGCGATCGACGCGGCGTTCTGCAGCGCGGAACGCGTGACCTTGGCCGGGTCGATGATGCCCTGTGCGAACATGTCGCCGTACTCGCCCGTCGCCGCGTTCAGGCCCTGGCCCGCGGGGAGCTCGGAGACCTTGTTCGCCACGACACCCGGCTCGAGACCGGCGTTGAGGGCGATCTGCTTGAGCGGCGCCTCGATCGCGACGCGCACGATGCTCGCACCGGTCGCCTCGTCGCCCGTGAGCGTCAGGGCGTCGAGCGCCTTCGTGCCCGACTGGATGAGCGCGACGCCACCACCGGGGACGATGCCCTCCTCGACGGCCGCCTTCGCGTTGCGCACGGCGTCTTCGATGCGGTGCTTGCGCTCCTTCAGCTCGACCTCGGTGGCCGCGCCCGCCTTGATGACGGCGACGCCGCCGGCGAGCTTCGCCAGGCGCTCCTGCAGCTTCTCGCGGTCGTAGTCGCTGTCGGTGTTCTCGATCTCACGACGGATCTGCGTGACGCGACCCTCGATCTGGTCGGCCTCGCCGGCACCCTCGACGATCGTGGTCTCGTCCTTCGTGACGATGACCTTGCGCGCACGGCCGAGCAGGTCGAGCGTGGCGTTCTCGAGCTTGAGGCCCACCTCTTCGGTGATGACCTGTCCGCCCGTGAGGATGGCGATGTCCTGCAGCTGCGCCTTGCGGCGGTCGCCGAAGCCGGGAGCCTTGACGGCGACCGACTTGAAGATGCCCTTGAGCTTGTTCAGCACGAGCGTCGCGAGAGCCTCGCCCTCGACGTCCTCGGCGATGATGACGAGCTCCTTGCCGTCCTGGATCACCTTGTCGACGATGGGCAGGAGGTCCTTGATGTTGGAGACCTTCTGGTTCGCGATGAGGATGTACGGGTCCTCGAAGACCGCCTCCTGGCGGTCGGGGTCCGTGACGAAGTACGGGTTCAGGTAGCCCTTGTCGAAGCGCATGCCCTCGGTGAGCTCGAGCTCGGTACCGAACGTCTGCGACTCCTCGACCGTGACCACACCCTCCTTGCCGACCTTGTCGATCGCCTCGGCGATGAGCTCGCCGATCGCGGGGTCGGCGGCGGAGATGGATGCCGTGGCGGCGATCTGCTCCTTGGAGTCGATCTCCTTGGCGCTGCTGAGCAGTTCCTCGGTGATCGCCGCGACGGCCTTCTCGATGCCGCGCTTCAGGGAGATGGGGTCGGCGCCGGCTGCGACGTTGCGCAGACCCTCGCGGACCAGAGCCTGGGCGAGGACCGTGGCGGTGGTGGTGCCGTCACCGGCGACGTCGTCGGTCTTCTTCGCGACCTCCTTGACGAGCTCCGCGCCGATCTTCTCGTACGGGTCGTCCAGCTCGATCTCCTTGGCGATGGACACACCGTCGTTCGTGATCGTGGGGGCGCCCCACTTCTTCTCGAGCACGACGTTGCGACCACGCGGGCCGAGCGTCACCTTGACCGCGTCGGCGAGGATGTTGAGGCCGCGCTCGAGGCCGCGGCGGGCCTCCTCATCGAAAGCGATGATCTTTGCCATGAGTTTTGTCGTCCCTCCTGGACGTAGACGTTGGGTTTAGCACTCCGAGTGAGAGAGTGCTAACGCCATTCTGGCACTCGACCCCATCGAGTGCAAGCCGCGGGAGGGCGACGCGGCGCGGTCAGGGCGCGGGCGTCTCGCCCTCCGACTCGCCGCCCGTCGTGGTGCGGTCGAGGCCGATGACCACGGTGACCTGCTTCTGGCCCTCGTTCAGCCCGGCGTAGAAGTCGTCCTGGGCGACGGCGGCACCGCCGAGGAGGTCGGCGACGCCGAGCGCAGCCGGGCGATCGGCGTCCTCGACGTAGTAGACCGTCGTCTCGGCGAAGTCCTGGCTGCCGCTGTCACTGGCGTAGACGGTGCCGAAGCCGGCGTTGGTGAGAGTGTCGCGCACCTGCGCGTCGAGCCCCTCCTCGGGCGTCGCGTTGAGCACGGTGACGGCGTAGGTCGTGTCGACGACCCCCGTCTCGACCGGTGTGGGGACGGCGGTCGGAGCCGCCTCCGGGAAGAGCGAGATGCGGTCCATCACGACCAGGGAACCGAAGATCCCGGCGATGATGAGGATCAGCGCCGACACGAACGACCACAGCAGCACCACCCAGCCGTTCATCCCTGGCGCTTCGGCGCGATGCGCTCCGACACGTCCACTGGACCGGGGGACCTCGTCGAAACGATCGCGGGAGGGCTTGGACACCCCTCGATGCTAGCCGAGCGGGTCTTCAGCCCACGAACCCCGGCGTGCGCGCCGACCGACGGCCGGCACGGGCGTCGCGCAGGCGCCGCAGACGCCCGATGAGCATCGGGTCGTATTCGAGCGCCGCATCGGAGTCGACGAGCCGCGCCAACAGCTGGTAGTACCGGGCCGCGCTCATCCCGAGCTGGGCCCGGATGACCTCCTCCTTCGCGCCGCTGTGGCGCGGCCAGAGGGTCTCCAGCGAGAGGATCGCGCGGTCGCGCTCGGTCATCTCTCCCTGCATATCCCCAGGCTAGGACGGCTTCGGCGCAGAACCGGCACGCCACTCCCACCACGCCCCGAGCGGATCGGCGGCGGCGCGCACCTCGGCGTCGAGGGCGACCACGAACCCGGGCCAGGCGCCCGCATCGACGGCCGGCTCCCACACGTCGAGCAGGCCGGGGGGATCGATCGTCACCCAGCGCGCCCCCCGGGCGCGGATCCGGTCGACGAGGGCGGACCGTCGGTCCCGGGGCAGGTGCACGAGCACCCCCGGGGTGGTGATGACGAGGGTGGCCT
>DAMDKH010000092.1:0-7647 GCA_032099965.1 Microbacterium sp. | reverse complement strand
GTTCTGGCCCTCGCCGCGGCCTACACCGGCACCACCGCACTGTGGCCCCTTCACGAGGTGGAGCCGACGACCTCCGTCGTCTCGTTCCAGACGACCGCCGCGCCGGCCGCGTCCGTCGCCTGGCCCGGGCAGGGCAGCGCGGCGGTGGGAGTGGGCGGCCTGACGACCACGGCGTCGTCGGTCGACCCGGCGAGCATCGCCAGCATCACCAAGGTCGTCAGCGCCCTCATGGTGCTCGACCGGATGCCGTTGACTCTCGGGGAGCAGGGACCGGAGTTCGCATTCACCGCCGCCGACAGTCGCGACTACTGGTCGTACCGCCGCTCCGACCAGTCGTCGCTCGACGTGCCCGTGGGCGGCACGCTCACCGAGTACCAGATGCTGCAGGGCACCCTGCTCGGATCGGCGAACAACTACATCGATCGCCTCGCCCGCGAGATCTGGGGGTCGGAGCAGGATTTCGCCCGCGCCGCCGAGGCGTGGCTGCGCGACCGCGGTCTGAGCGACATGACCATCGTCACGCCGTCGGGCTTCGACGAACGCAACACCGCCACCCCTGAAGCGCTCGTGCGGTTGGGGGAGATCGCGATGCAGAACCCCGTCTTCGCCCAGATCGTCGGCACGAGGGCGGTCGAACTGCCGGGTGCCGGCGTCGTGACGAACACCAACGGGATGCTCGCCGACCCCGGCGTGGTGGGCATCAAGACCGGGACCCTCGTGGGGTGGAACCTCCTGACCGCCAAGACCGTCACCGTGAACGACATCCCCGTGACGCTGTATGCCGCGGTGCTGAATCAGGACGACAACGACCAGCGCCTGGCGGCGACGCGCTCGCTCTTCGCGGAGGTCGAGGCCGCCCTGCTCGCCGAGGCCCCTGCCGTGCCCGCCGGCACCGTGGTGGGTGAGGTGCGCACGGAGTGGGGCGAGCAGGCCGACATCGTGACGGATGCCGACGCCGACGTCATTCTCTGGAACGGCGCCGCAGCGACCGCGACCCCCGAATTCGACCTCGACGAACGGCGCGAGGAAGGGGACCGGGTCGGGACCTTGAACACCGCCGGTCCGCTCGACAGCGCGACGACCGACCTGACCCTCAGCGAGGACATCGAGGGGCCGAGCTTCTGGTGGCGCCTGACGCATCCGCTCGCCCTCTTCGGCCTCGACGCCGAATAGCGACGCCGGTCGGGCGCGGTCGTAGTCGTCCCGGCGCGACGCCGGTGGATGCTCGACAGCGGCGGAGACGGCAGAACGCCCCGCCGCGTGGGGGCGGCGGGGCGTTCGCGGTGGCTGCCGTCGGAACGGGCCGGGTGGTCGGTTCGTCTCAGCCGCGCGGGGCTGCTCCGTCTTCCGGGGCCGGACGTTCGACCACGGCCTGTGCGGCCGCGGCTTCGGCCGTCGGCACCTGCGCGCCCACGGTGACTCCCGCGACAGCATCGGCGGCGGCGGCCTCGGCGGCATCCGACGCGTCTGCGTCGCCCGTGACGACGGTCGGTGTCGACCCCGTCAGCGACTCCTCGGCGTCGAGATCGGTGGCGGCCTGCTCGAACTGCGACTGGTAGAGCCGCCAGTACGCGCCCTGCGCGGCGATCAGCTCGTCGTGCGTGCCCTTCTCGACGATGTCTCCGTGCTCCATCACGAGGATGAGGTCGGCGTCGCGGATCGTCGAGAGCCGGTGCGCGATCACGAACGAGGTGCGTCCCTTGCGCAGGGCGGCCATGGCGTTCTGCAGCAGCAGCTCGGTGCGCGTGTCGACCGCCGACGTCGCCTCGTCGAGGATGAGGATCGACGGCTGCGCCACGAATGCCCGCGCGATGGTGATGAGCTGCCGCTCTCCGGCCGAGACGTTCGAGGCGTCTTCGTCGAGCACGGTGTCGTAGCCCTGGGGCAGCGCGTGCACGAAGCGGTCGACGTAGGTGGCCTTCGCGGCCTCCATGACCTCGTCGTCGCTGGCGGTGGAGCGCCCGTAGCGGATGTTCTCGCGGATGCTCCCTGCGAACAGCCACGGATCCTGCAGCACCATGCCGGTGCGCGAGCGCAGGTCGTCTCGGGTGATCTTCGAGATGTCCTGCCCGTCGAGCAGGATGCGCCCGCCGCTGAGCTCGTAGAACCGCATGATGAGGTTCACCAGCGTGGTCTTGCCCGCGCCGGTCGGCCCCACGATCGCGACGGTCTGCCCGGGCTCGACCCGGAACGACAGGTCGGTGATGAGCGGCCGTTCCGGCGTGTACGAGAACGCGACGTTCTCGAACTCGATGACGCCCCGCCCGTCGGGCAGGTTGGCCGGGTCGTCGGCGTCGGCCTCCTGCTCGTCGGCGTCGAGGAAGTCGAACACGCGCTCGGCCGAGGCGGTGCCCGACTGGACCACCGCGGCCATCCCGCCCAGCTCCGACAGCGGCTGCGTGAACTGCTGCGAGTACTGGATGAAGGCCTGCACGTCGCCGATGCGCAGCTGACCGCTCGCGACCAGCAGGCCGCCGAGCACCGCGATCCCGACGTAGGTCAGGCTGCCGACGAAGGTCATCGCCGGCATGATGATGCCCGACAGGAACTGCGCCTTGAACGCCGCCTGGTAGAGCTCCTCGTTCTCGTCGTCGAACTTCTGCTGGGCGTCCTTCTCGCGACCGAACACCTTCACGAGGGCGTGCCCGGAGAAGGCCTCCTCGACACGGGCGTTGAGTCGACCGACCTTGCGCCACTGGGTGCCGAAGGCCTTCTGCGACCGCGGTCCGATCACACCGAAGATGACGGCCATGAGCGGGAGGGCGACCAGCGCGACCAGCGCGAGCTGCCACGAGATCGTGAACATCAGCACGAGCACGCCGACCACGGTGAGCACCGCCGTGAGCGCACCGGACAGCGACTGCTGCATGGTCTGCGTGATGTTGTCGATGTCGTTGGTGACGCGCGAGATCAGCTCGCCGCGCTGCACCTTGTCGAAGTACGCGAGCGGCAGGCGGTTGATCTTGGCCTCGACCTGCTCGCGCAGACGCCACATCGTGCGCACCATGATGACGTTGATGACGTAGCCCTGCAGCCAGCTGAGGAACGCGGCGACGACGTAGATCGCCAGCACCGCGGCGACGATCAACCGCAGAGCGTCGAAGTCGATGCCGTCGCCGACCCGGAAGTCCTGCAGCGCCGAGATCTGGTTGGCGAAGTCGTTCTGGCCGAATCCGCGCAGCTGCTCCACGACCTCCGACTTCGGCGTCCCCTCCGGGAAGCCCGGGAAGTCGCCCTGCCCCTCGGCGAGCTGCCGGGAGATGAACCCGGTGTAGATGAGGTTGGTGGCCTCGGCGAGGACCTTCGGGGCGGCGACGGTGAGCACCACGCCGAGTGCCCCGAACAGCGACACCAGCACGAACCACACGGCCGACGGCTTGAGCAGCCCGATCATGCGGGTGAAGCTCTTGCCGAAGTTGTCGGCCTTGCCGGGGGCGACGCTGTCCCAGCCGCCGCCGTTGAGGCGCGCCTTCTCGGCGAGCTCGGCCTCGTACTTCTCCTCCGGGGTCATCTCGCGTTCGGCCGTCGCCGTCGGAGCACCGGTCGTCGGGGCGTCGGTCGCCGCCGAGTCACGCCGTCTGCGCGATGCGTTCTGCTCGCTCATGCATCCACCCCCAGCTGGGATTCGACGATCTCGCGATACGTCTCGTTGGTCTCGAGCAGCTCTTCGTGCGTGCCCACGCCGACCATCGTTCCGCCCTCGAGCACGACGATGCGGTCGGCGTCGATGATGGTCGATACCCGCTGCGCGACCACGATCTTGGTGACGTGCGGAAGCTCCCGCCACAACGCCTGCCTCAACCGCGCGTCGGTGGTGAGGTCGAGCGCCGAGAACGAGTCGTCGAACACGAGGATCTGCGGCTGCCGCACGATCGCCCGCGCGATGGCGAGCCGCTGACGCTGACCGCCCGACACGTTCGTGCCGCCCTGGGCGATCCGCGAGTCGAGGCCGTCCGGCATCTCCTCGACGAAGTCGCGGCCCTGGGCGATCTCGAGCGCCTTCCACAGCTCTTCGTCCGTGGCCTCCTCGCGGCCGTAACGCAGGTTGGAGGCGACGGTGCCCGTGAACAGGAACGGCCGCTGCGGCACGAGGCCGATGGTCTTCCACAGCGCTTCGACATCGGCCTCGCGCACGTCGGTGCCGCCGACACGCACGGCACCGCCCGACACGTCGAACAGCCGCGGGATCAGCGACACGAGGGTCGTCTTGCCCGCACCGGTGGATCCGACGATCGCGACCGTCTCGCCCGGCTGCGCGCCGAAGCTGATGCCCGAGAGCACCGGCGCGTCGGCGCCCGGGTAGGTGAACTCCACGTCGTCGAACGCCACGGCGCCCGGCGCGGCGAAGGCGGTCACGCCGTTCTCGGGGCGCACCATGCTCGATTCGGTGTCGAGCACCTCGCCGATGCGCTCGGCCGACACCGCGGCGCGCGGGATCATGATGGCCATGAAGCTCGACATGATCACCCCGCCCATGATCTGACCGACGTACTGCATGAACGCGAACAGCGTGCCGACCTGCACCGTGCCCGCGTCGACCTCGATGCCGCCGAACCAGATCACGCCGACGACGGTGACGTTGAGGATGAGCATGAACAGCGGGAACAGCAGCACGAAGAGCGACCCGACCTTGCGCCCGACGACCATGATGTCGGTGTTGGCGCCGCGGAAGCGATCCTCTTCGATGCGCTCGCGCACGAACGCGCGCACCACGCGCACCCCGGTGAGCTGCTCGCGCATGACGCGGTTGACCGCGTCGAGCTTGCCCTGGTAGCTGCGGAACAGCGGCACCATGCGCCCGACGACGATCGCCGCGACGAGGAGGAGCAGAGGAACGGAGACCGCGATGATCCAGCTCAGCCCGGGGTTCGTCTGCACCGCGAAGATGACGCCTCCGATGGCGAGCAGCGGGGCGGTGACGAGCATGGTCGCGCCCATCATCGCGAGCATCTGCACCTGCTGCACGTCGTTGGTGTTGCGGGTGATGAGCGATCCGGCGCCGAACCGCGACACCTCGCGTTCGGAGAAGCCGCTGACCTTCGCGAAGACGTCGGCGCGGATGTCGCGCCCGGCACTCATCGCCGCGCGGGCGGCGAAGTAGGTGGCGATGACCGCGGCGATGATCTGCCCGAGCGACACCGCGAGCATGAACATGCCCGTGCGCCAGATGTACTCGGTGTCGGAGAGCGCCACGCCCTTGTTGATGATGTCTTCGTTGAGACGCGGGAGGTAGAGGGTGGCCAGCGCGCTCGCGAACTGGAAGACGAGCACCGCGAGCAGCAGCCATTTGTATCTGGCGAGATAGCGGACGAGGATTTTACCCAGCACAGGCGGACTTTCTGAGAGGTGAGGCGACGGACTCTACAACGGGGAAGACGAGCGACCCGAAAGCGGCCACATCACAGAGTGCCACGAAGCTCCGACATTCGTACCTGCGGGTTTTCGCCCTTCGCTGACAGCGAACCCCTGCACCCCGACAGGTCAGAACACGAACATCCGGAGCGCTGCGCCGCCTCAGAACAGCGGGACGGCCGGCCGGTAGGCGCGCGCGTCGGATCCGGCATCCGCGGGCAACTCCGCGAGGGTCGCCGGGCGCCAGTGCGGGTCGCGGTCCTTGTCGACGAGCTGGGCACGGATCCCCTCGACCAGGTCGGGATGCTCGTTCACGAACCACAGCACCCGGCGGTACTCCCCCTCGAGCGCAGCACGCAGCCCCGTCGCCGCCCGGGCCTCGCGCACGGCGTCGAGCGTCACGGCCAACCCGGTGGGCCCCAGCTCGCCCAGCAGATCGGCGGTCGCGGCCGCATCATCCGTCTCCCGCGCGCGCAGACGCGAGACGATCTCCGTCACCGTGGAGGCCGAGAAGTCCTCGTCGACCCACGCCCTCTTCGCGAGGAGCGCCGAGGGCTCGGGCGTCTCGTCGAAGAGCAGCACGATCTCGCTCGGACCGGTCGGATCCGCGCGGTGCGCCAGGGCATCGCGCAGAGCGTCGAGCCGGTCCGCGGGCACGAGGAAGTCGGCGAACCCCACGGCGATCGCGTCGGCGGCCGTCATCGTTCCGCCCGTCAGGCCGAGGTATTCGCCGAGCCGGCCGGGCGCGCGGCCCAGCAACCAGGTGCCGCCCACGTCGGGGGTGAAGCCGATGCGGGTCTCGGGCATGGCGACCTTCGAGCGCTCGGTCACGATGCGGATCGCGGCGTGACCGGCGAGACCGACGCCGCCGCCCATCGTGATGCCGTCGGCGATGGCCACGACGGGCTTCGGATACTCCGCGATCATCGCGTTCAGGGCGTACTCCGCGCGGAAGAACTCCGCCGTCCGCTCGGCCTGGCCGGCGACGATCTGCGCATGCAGTGCCCGCACGTCGCCCCCCGCGCAGAATCCCCGCTCCCCCGCGCCGTCGAGCAGCACGATCTGCACGTCGCTGTCGTCGCGCCAGGCCTCGAGCACCGTCGTGAGCCGCTGGATCATGCCCAGATCGAGGGCGTTGATCGCCTCGGGGCGATCGAGCGTGAGCCGGCCGAGGGCTCCTTCGGTGCGGACGAGAACGCGGTCGGACGAGGGGGAATCGGTCACGGGAGCCAGGCTACCCGGTGCGCCGCCGCGCCTCCCCCTGTGCAGGAAATACGCGATCCGGGCGCTTTTCCGGCAGGATAGGGGGGACTGACTGACAAGCAAGGAGAGGTCCCCGGATGCCCGACGGACAGGTACTCGAGTTCACGCGCGTGACGAAGCGCTTCAATGAGGTGACCGCCGTCTCCGACTTCTCCGCGCGCATCGAGCCCGGTGCGGTGACCGCGTTCCTCGGCCCGAACGGCGCCGGCAAGACCACGACGCTGCGGATGCTGCTGGGCCAGGTGCGCCCCACGTCCGGCACCGCGACCATCGGCGGTGCCCCCTATTCCGACCTCCGCCAGCCGCTGCGGGTCATCGGATCGGTGCTGGAGGAGACCGCCTACCGGCCGCGCCGCACCGCGACCCGCCAGCTGACGATCGCCGCCAAGGCCAACGACATCCCCCTCGCCCGCGTGGCAGAGGTCCTCGCGCTCGTCGGCCTCGAGAACGAAGCGGACTCCCGCATCGGCGGCTTCTCGCTGGGAATGCGGCAGCGCCTCAGCGTCGCGCACGCCCTGCTCGGCGACCCGGGGGCGCTCGTGTTCGACGAGCCCGCGAACGGTCTCGACCCGGAGGGCATCCGCTGGATGCGCCTTCTCATGCGCCGCCTCGCCGACGAGGGGCGCACCGTTCTCGTCTCGTCGCACGTGCTGAGCGAGGTCGAGCAGGTCGCAGACCACGTGCTCGTGCTGTCGAAGGGGCAGCTGGTGCTCTCGAGCGGCATCGAGGAGCTCGCCGATCCTTCCGCCGGGGCGGTGATCGTCGACGCCGCCGACCGTGCGGCGCTGACCCGCGCCCTCGCGACCGCCGGATTCGACATCGAGATCCTCCGGTCGGGGCTCACGGTGCGCGGCACCGACGCCCGTCACGTGGGAGAGGTCGCGGCGGATGCCGGGATCGCCCTCACCACCCTCATCCAGCGCGGCCCGACCCTGGAAGACGTTTTCATCCAGCTCACCCGGGGCGGGCGGCTCGAGCCGCGCCTCGAGGGCGTGCCCGCACCCGCCACCGCCGGCCTCCCGCTCGCCGTCG
>DAMDKH010000091.1:0-7694 GCA_032099965.1 Microbacterium sp. | reverse complement strand
GGGTTCGAGTCCGGGGTGCCGGACGCCGCGGTGGCGACGTTCGTCACGACCGCACCGTCGGCGGTGGCCGGGTCGACGACGGCGGAGAACTCGATCGTCGGCGCCGTGGCCTCGCTCGCGAGTCCGACCCCGTCGCCCCGGAGGGTGAACGACACGGTGCCGGCTTCGGCATCCGCCGCCGCCGTCCAGGCCTCGGCCGCATCGCCCACGAGGCCGCCGAAGGCGACGCCCGCCGGGAGCGCGTCGGTGACCGTGAGGGGACCGACGGCATCGCTGCTGCCCAGGTTCTCGACGGCGAGGCGGTACCGCACCTCCTCACCGGCGACGACGGAGCCGATCTCCGCGCCGTCGGCGTCGACCGCGGTCTTCGTCAGACGCAGGTCGGCGTCGGTGGTGACGGTGAGGGCCGCCGAGGACGAATCCTCGTGAGGCGAGGTGCTGCGGCTGTCCGTCCAGGTCAGCGCGGCCGTGTTGGTGAGCTCGGTGCCGGTCGGGACGCCGGACCCGAGGGTCGCGACGACCGTGAGGGTGCTCTCGCCGAGCGGATGCCCCTCGCGCACGCAGCTCTGCGACTCGTCGTCGCAGTCCCAGCCGTCACCGCTGATCGACACGGCGGTGAGACCCGCCGGCAGGAGGTCGGTCACGTACGCGTTCGCGACGGACGGGCCCTCGTTGTCGACGGTCAGGGTGTACGAGACATCGGTGCCCGCGATCCACGGACCGTCCTCGACGACCTTGCGGATCGTCATGTCGGCGAGGGTCACGACCTCGACCGCCGCCTCCGCGTGGTTGTCTCGGGGGTCGAAGTCCTCCGGCCCGGTCACATCCGCGGCGTTCACGAGCACCTGCGCACGCACGTCGGGCGACACGGCGGCGGTCACGACGACCACCACGGTGGCGCCGGCGTCGAGCGTCCCCGTGCCGGTCACGGCGTCCCAGGAGAGCGAACGGCCGTCATCCGACACGGTCGGCTGCGCGTCCACCGCGCCACCCGCGGCGACGTCGATCGTCGAGGAGACGTACGTCATGCCCGCGGGCAGACGGTCGGTGATCGAGATCGGTGCGCTCGACACGCTCGGGCCGTCGTTGACGACGGTCAGGCGGAAGCGCGCCTCGGTGCCGGCGACCACCTCGACGGTGTCCCCGTCGGCCGCGGGAGCGCCCGAGGCGTCCAGCGCCTCCTTGACGATCGAGAGGTCGGCGACGCGGTCGGAGGCCGTCGTGTCGCCGTCTGTCGGCTCGTTCGTCGCGTTCTCCGCGGAGGCGGTCGCGCGGTTCACGATCTCGGCTCCTGGTGCGAGCGCCTCGTCGACGCGATACGTGACGACGAAGGCGCGGGAGTTCTCGCCGGATGCCGCGGGCACGGTGCCGGCGAGGGCGAACGCGTCACCCTCGGTCACCGCGGTGCGCGTCCACGACCCGGACACGCCGTCGGTCGAGACGTAGGCGAGCTCCGCCGGAGCGGCGTCGACCACCTGCACGGCACGGGCGTCGGCGGGGCCGTTGTTCGTCACGACGATGCGGTAGCTGACCTCCTCGCCGGCGACGACGTCGGGCAGGGCGGCGCCCTGCGACGCGTCCTTCCAGGAGTCGCCATCGCGCACCACGCGCGTCTTGGTGAGGGCGAGCGTCGTGTCGTCTCCCGGGGTCACCGACACGTCGTCGGTGTTGTTCGACGACACGGGATCGGTGGTCGCACCCGGCGCGACGGCGGCCGTGTTCACGATCGCACCGCCCGTCCACGACGAAGCCACCGTTCCGGTGAGCGACAGCTCCTGCGCGGGGCCGACGGGCAGCTGCGCGCCCGTGTAGGTCCAGGTGATCGTGTCACCGGCCGATGCGGGCCATCCGTCCGACGCCGAGACCGACCACGAGGCGAGGCCCGCGGACGGATCCTGCACGGCGGTGACGCCCGCCGGAACCGTGTCGGTCACGGTGATGCGCGCCGCAGCGGTCGAGAGGGCGACGGACGGGCCGTTGTTGCGCACCGCGATGCTCCACGTGAGGGAGCGCCCGGCGGTCACCTCGGCGGTGTTCACGCTCTTCACCAGCGAGAGGTCGGCGGATGTCGAGATCGATGCCGTCGCCTCGGACCCGTTGTCCTTCGCGATGTCGGCCGAGGCCTCGTAGGTGCGAGCCGTCGCGGTGGCGGCGTTCTTCGCGGTGCCCGTGGCCGACGCTCCGACGGTGACGTCGGCGGTCAGCACGATGCGGTCCGATCCGTTCGCCGCGAGGGTGCGGGTGCCGTCGCCCACCACGAACGGGTCGGCGGCGGTTCCGGTGCCGGTGAGGGTCAGCGGCGTGCTCGTCGTCGCCGAGGCGGAGGCGAAGTAGCGCGCGGTGAAGGCACCGGTCGTGACGCCGGCCGGGAGCTCGGCCGAATCGGTCACCGTGAACGGTCCGTTCGCAGCATCCGGTCCCTGGTTCGTGAGCGTGATGCGCCACTGCGGCTGCGTGTAACCGCTGCGCACGGCGTCGCCCGCGGTCCACGCTCCGCTCGCCGTGCCGCCGACCGCGGCCTTGACGACCTTGAGGTCGGCGCGGGCGATCTGCGCGGTGGCGTTCGCCGCCGACCCCACGTACGCGGTCAGGCCGTTCCGGTTGATGCCCGACGTGTCGGTGGCCGAACCCGTGAGCGTGTTGACGTGGTTGGTCGCGAGACCCGAACCCCCCATCCGCGCGGCATCCGGCGTCGGGGCGGCCGAGAAGACGATGCGCACGGTGCGCTGAGCATCCGTCGTCGCCCCGATCGTGCCCGGGAGCAGGGCGGCGCCGCTCGACGCCCCCACCGTCCAGGTGAGCACCTGCCGGCCGTTCGCGGTGGTGATCTCGGGCGCGCCGAGGTCGACCGGAGCCTGCCCGCCGACGGCGAGCCGCGGACGCACGGAGGAGTCGTACTCCCAGTACGGCGGCAGCGTGTCGACGAGGGTCACGGTCTGAGCCGCACCGGCGCCGGTGTTGCGCGCCTGGAGGGTCCAGGAGAACGACTCTCCGAGGAACGCCTGCGTGCCGGCGGTCGCGCTCTTCGTCAGCGCGATCTGCGGGAAGCGGGGCGCGACGACGGCGCGGGCCGAGGTGTCGGTCTGCAGCACCGGACCGCCGCCGGGGAGGGTACCCGTGCCCGGGCGGTAGATCCACCCGCCGGTGGGCGCCGACGCGTACTCGGCGATGACCGCCGTGTTGGCGAGGTCGCCCTCGCGGAGGGCCGTCGACGCCACGAAGCCGGCGCGGTAGACGATGTCGAGCGTGTTCGCGCCTGCGGTCGAGGCGAGCGGTCCGATGAGGGTCCACGTGACCCGCCCGCCGCGTCCCTCGCGGATCGCCGTCTCGTCGGAGAACGACGCCCCTTCGAAGGCGGCCTGGGTGGTGTCGACGCGGATGCCCGGGTCGACCGTGTCGGTCACCACGACGCCGTACGCGGCGGACGCGCCGGTGTTGGCCACGCGGATGCGGTAGGTGAAGGACTGGTCGGGGTCGCCGGCGCCGCGGGTCGCATAGGCGGTGTCGGCCGCTCCCGTCGTCTTGACGCTCTTGGCGACCGTGACGACCGGGTTGACGATGCCCACCGCGACGAGCGCCTGCGGGCTGCGTCGCTCGGCGGGGTCACTCGAACCGTCGATGCGGCTCCACGAGAACACCGCCTTGTTCGTGGGCGTCGCGGTCACCGCATCCGGGGTGAGTCGCGCCTGGTAGGTCACCGTGATCGTGCGGTTCTGCTCCGCGGCGAGGATGTCGGCGGGCCCGACCTTCCACGTGAGGGTGCGACCGTCGAGCACGGGCGCGCCGATCGTCGGGGCGTCGGCGGCACCCCGCCAGTCGGTGGTCTCGGTGTGCGCGCCGCCGGCGAGGAAGTCGACGCCCGCCGGCAGTTCGTCGGTGAGGGTGACGTCGTAGAAGTTCGTCGCCGACGGCAGCGTGGTCGTGACCGTGTAGGTGATGACGTTGCCGATCGGTGCCGAGGCACGGTCGACGGTCTTCGTGATCGACGCCTCCGGCATCGACACCGTGCGGCTGGTGGCCGTCAGCGTCGTGCCGCGTCGTGCGGACGTGTCGGAGCCGCCCAGGGTCTGCGGCAGCGTGCGGCCGGTGAGCTCGGCGCGGTTCGTGAACGACGAGCCTCCGCCGGCCTGCGCCTGGACGGTGCCGGTGTAGCGGAGCGTCGGTGCGCCGGTGGGGCCCGTCCCCGGGATCACCGGGATGCTCCACTCGATCAGAGTGCCCGCGCCGGTGCCGCGCTGGATGGCGGAGGTGGATCCTGCCGCGCAGGGCTCGTCGAGCACCCGGACGCTGCCGACCGAGGCCACGAGCGCGCTCGGAGCGATCTCCTTCGGCACGCAGTCCAGCACCACCGCGTCGTAGAGCGCCGCGCGGTTCGCGCCGTTCTCGGCGACGATCGTGTAGTCCACGGTTCCCGCCGCCGACACCACGGCCGACGAGGCGGTCTTGGTGAGCTTCGGCGCCGGCTCGATGAACTGCGCCTGCGCCGAGGCGGTGCGCGTCGCCCGGGCACCCGCCGTGGTGGCGTTCGGGTCGAGGAAGCTCAGCGTCGCGGTGTTGGTGAGCGCGGCGGCGTTCGCGATCTGGGGTGCAGCGGGGGTGGAGACGTCGCGGTCCTTCACCCACACGGTGACGCGCACGCGGAACGTCTGCGGCGCGCTGGTGTCGTTCGTGTACGTCGACGGGAACGTGAGCACGCCGTGCGTCGCCCCGACGGTCTCGGCGGTGCGGAAGCCGTCGGCCTCGTCGGCGACGTCGATCGGGGCGCCGTCGGGGCCGAAGAACTCGGCGCTGCCCGCGACGTACTCGGCGGGGATGCTCCCGCTGCCCAGCCCGAGGCGTCCGTTGTCAGACAGCACCGCGCCGCGGATGCTCGTGCGCGCCGGCACCGTGAGGGAGTACTCGAAGGTCGCGTGCTCGCCCTGCACGATCTGCGTGGCGCTGTTGCGGCTGCCGGCCAGGTCGTTCTCCCCGAAGGGCGTGGTGGTGGTGGGGCCGACCTCGGTCGAGATCAGCTTCTTGGCGATCGCGACGTCGGGGAGGTGCACCTCGGCCGTGCCGACGGTGGCGACGTCGGACACGGAGATCTCGCCGTCCTGCGGGGTGCGGGTCGTCAGCTGCTGTCCCCCGCCCAGTGCCTGGGGCACGATGGTGGTCGTGCGCGACGGCGAGTTCTCGATGCCGTAGCTGACGATGCCCGCCGTGTTGACGTAGCTCTGGGTGAGCTGCGCCGGAGCGCCTCCCCCGACCCCGCCCGCCGGAACGAGAAGGGTGTAGCCGAGCGAGAGGCCGCGCACGACGCCCGCAGCGCCGTCGGCGGCCGGGGTGGAGCCCGGGACCGTGGCGTTCACGGTCCAGACGATCACCGATCGCCCTCCGAGACCGGCGCTCGGGGCGATGCCGCCGGGGATCTCGGACGGGTCGTAGGCGACCGCATCCGCCGCCCCGGCGCCCAGCGCCGTCGATGCGGCGCCGTCGACGAGCTCGGCGGTGAACCCGGCGACATCCGCCTTGGTCACGCCGGCCGGCAGCACGTCCCACACCACGTAGTCGGTGGTGGGGTTCTGCGGGGACTCGACGTCGATGCGGTACTCGACCTCGTCCTTCTGCACGACCTGGCGGGTGTCGACGCGCGCGCCGAAGCCCGCGCCGATCACCGTGCCGTTGACGGCGCGGATGCCCTTGGTGAGGGTCGAGCCCCAGTCGAGGTCGATGCCGGCATCCGCTCGCCCGAACTCGATGGCCCGGTCGACGTTGAGCTGCTGGTACTTCGCCTGGTTCTTGGGGTTGTCGACCTCGTCGGGAGAGGCGGACTGGCCCTGCACCTCGGCGTGGAGGTAGGCGGTCACGCGGCTCCCCGCCGGCATGAACCGGTCGCCGCTGGCGCTGCGGTTGTGGGCGCCGAGAGTCCAGGTGAGCGAGTTCGCCGTGGTCTGCGGTGCCGGGATGTACGCGTCGGGGAAGCCCGCGGTGCCGAGGGCGACGGGAGAGCTGGGCGCGGTCGTCCCGGGGATGCCGCTCCAGGTGTAGAGCACATCGCGCAGCGTCACGCCCTCGGGGAGGTAGTCGGTGAGCTCGACGTCGCGCGAGTCGATGCCGCGCGCGAGCTGCAGGTCGATGCGGTACCAGACCGAGTCTCCGGGCGAGAAGGGTCGCGACGCCTGCGCCACCCACGCCGACGGCGCGGTGGTCAGCTCCTCGCCGCGCTCGAGCACCGTCTTGGTGAGGGTGCTGTGGTCGGAGGCGATGACCGCGGCGGAGTCGTCCCAGACGAAGCGCTCGGCGCCGACGCGATCACGCAGGGCGGGGTCGCCGGCGATCGCGGCGATCGGGGTGGTGCGCGCCGTCACGGTGACGTGGTTGACGAAGTTGTCGCCGGCGCTGGTGCCCCCGCTGACGCCGGTGTAGTTCGAGCGCTGCATCGCCGTGTACCGGGCGGTCACCGTGCCCTCGGCGGGGATGTCGTCCACCCCGAAGACGACGGTGAAGGTGCCGTCGGCGGGCGTGTAGTCGATCGACTCCAGGCGCAGCTCGTCGGAGAGCACGGCCCCGGATCCCGCGGCCGGGTAGGTGCAGGCGTCGCCGGGGATGGCGGCGTTCCACTCGTCCGGGGTGGAGGTCCGGCCGTCGGTCATCAGGCGCACGTCGGCGTTCGTGGCGGGGAACGCGGGGCAGAGTCCGTTGGGAATCACGTCGGTGAGCACGATGTCGCTCGCGTCGACGTACTCGCTGACGTCGACCTGCACGGAGTACTCCGCCATGACGCCGGTCTCGAACGTGTCGCCGGTCATGACGCTCTTCAGCACCCGCACGTCGACCGCGTCGACGACCTCGTGGTCGTGGTCGGCGACCGCCCGCAGGGAGTCGTCGCCGGCGAGCACCGGCCCCTGGAAGGTGCCGGAGGCGGCGGCGACGTTGCGCAAGCTCTGCGCGCCCGCGGGCTCTCCGGTGCTGCCGTGGCGCGTGGACGCGCCCGTGTTGTTGTCGAGGTCGGCGGCCTGCGCCCCGCTCTGGGGAGACGGCGCGGTGCCGGCCGGCCAGAGGGCGTTCGCGAACAGGGGAACGGCGGCCCGGTAGCGGATGATGCGCTCCTCGCCCGCGGCGAGGGCGCCGAGCGTCCACGTGACGGCGGTGTAGACGCCCGCTCCGGGCAGGTGCAGGGCGGTGGCCTGATCGACGGTGAGCTGCACGGTGTCGACCGTCTCGCCGGAGACCGCTCCCCCGTCGAGCACACCAGAGGTCGGATACTCGGCACCGCTCGACGTGTTGTCGATGCCGCGGCCGGCTCCGAGGTATTCGAGACCGGCGGGGAGGTAGTCCGTCACGACGACGTCGCGGGTCGCTCCGCGGTCGGTGTTCTGCACGGTGATCGTGTATTCGGTCGGGTGGTCGTGCACGCCGCGCAGCAGTTCGCTCTCGGCGCTGGGTTCGGACTTCACCAGGCGGAGGGCGCCCACCTTCACGTCGGCGCGCGCGGAGCCGGCGGCGGAGGTGTGGTCGGCCGTGCGCGAGACGCTGGCCGTGCCGTCGAAGGTGGGGATGCGGGTGGGGTCGTCGCTCGTGAAGGCGCGGATGGCGAAGGGCACGGTGGCCCCGACGGGGTAGGTGGCCTCGTCGGGGACGAGGCGGATGCGCGCCGCGACGGTGCCGCCCTGCGGCAGGTCGTTGACGTTCGACCAGACCCACACCTGCTGGCC